>NZ_LWDV01000009.1:0-156589 GCF_001693735.1 Orenia metallireducens | reverse complement strand
ATCTATAAAAAAAGAAAAGAAACTGTTGAGCGAAGTTTTGCAGATGGAAAAAATCTGCATGGACTTCGCTATTGTCGTATGCGTGGAAAGAAAAATGTTGAAGAACAATGTTTGTTAACAGCATCAGTTCAAAACATGAAAAAGATCGCAAGCGTTCTTAAGCGTAGAGAAAAGAACTCTATTCTTCTAAAATCAGATAATAATATTAAATTTTTATTACTCTCTAAATCAATTTTAACTAAATTCAGCTATAGAAAAACCCCCACTAAAAAATTAGTGGGGGTTTTTCATCAATCTCAGCTACCGACTAAGTCGGTAGCTTTCACTCACTAAGCTTTCCAAACATTCTTCTCTCCATCTCCATCTACTGCATCTTTATAGACTGCTTTTTTAGCATTAATCTTGATAATATATCCACCTTCGTCACCCATATGCTCAAAAGGACAGTATTTTTCTGCTTGCTTATAAAGATCAGAACCCTCTTGACCTACCTCTGCTTGACCAAAGATTTGAACACCCTTGATAGTCTCATAATCTCCATAGAACTCTGTACTTACTAATAAGCAGACTTCTTTATTTTTTTCCAAATTCTTAAATTTAGAACCACCATTACTATGAATATAAATATCCAACCCTTCACCAAGAAAGTATTTAACTGGGCTTACCCTTGTTTCTATTCCAGAAGTAGCTAAAGCTCCAGTATCCTTCTTCTTTAAAAAGTTAATAATCGTTTTCTTTAATTCATTACCTGTGACAGTTGCTGTTGCCATATGTTTATGCTCCTCTCTTTACTTTATTTATTATTAGTATGGGGTATTCTTTAAAAAATATTATTTAATACAATAAGTTTATAAACTTATTGTCACTTTCAAATTTTCAAGTTGTAAAATAAAATATAAATGTAAATTATGGTATACTATTAAGTACTTATAGAAATTTATAACAACAATGGCTATATATGAGTTTAATCTATGAGCTTTAAATTCTATATAGTTTATTTTAAATTTAGAAAAATTAAAAGAGGAAAAGACTATGCCATATGCAGAAGTAGCAATAAGCAAACATCTTATGACTGAAGAGGAAAAATCCATTATTGCTGAGAAATTGACTAAAATCATTTTAGAGATTGAGGGTTTAAATGACAATCCAATCTCGAGGTCAATTGCATTATTAGATATTAAGGAGTTTGCAAATTTGTATGTTGGGGGGGAAAGAAGGGCAAGTATGATAAAATTGTAATAAAAATTTATGCATTTTCAAATGTAATTACCGAGGATATTAAGAAAAAATATTTTCAGATATTACTAATGCTTTCATTTCAGTTAGTGACAAAGTGAAATCACAAAATGGGAGAAATGTATGGTGTATCATAAATTCAATAGATCAATTGAACTTTAGTGTTGGAGGAATTCCTGTTAGTTTAGAAATAACAAGGAAGCTTGTTTCATCTTATGAGGAATAAATGAGATAATAATTAAGATGTTTATGTTATAAATTGAAGCTAAAAAAGTAATGCACCAACTCGAATATGAAGTAGAAAACGGTACATATATAGAACCTTCTAAGATGGCATTAACAGAACTTCTTAACAAATGGTATAAAGACTATTGGTCAATTTAGCAGAATCTACCCAAGAGTATTATGATATCATAATCAATACTCATATAATTTTCTTACTTGGCAAAGTTAAACTCTCAGATTTAAAGCCTGGCATATTCGCAGTTATTTAAGTGAAAAATTAAAATCTGGTCTCATGGATGGTAAAAAAAGGTGGCTTAAGTAAGAAACCAGTTAAAAGGCATTATAATGATTAAAGTTTATTTTTATTTCCCTCTAGGTGGTTCTTCGGATACAATCAAGAAAATACATAACGCTTTCAAAAAGTAAAACCTCCCTAAAAAATTCAGGAGAGTTTTATTATTAATTATTTCCATATTCTCTTTCCATTGCTGCTTTAGTTACTAGCCAGACCCTACCAGCTTTACGGACATCTACGCCATGTTTAAAAGATGCACCGCGATCAAAGTTCCTTCTTAGTGTACTAGTATCCTTACCGTACATTTCAGATGCTTCCGCTATAGTTAGAACTTCATCTAGAATATTCATAATAATTCCTCCTTTTTTGATTTTGTCCCACTTTTTTAAAGCAGAGCGGGAAACTGCTAGTTATTATTTAGATAGTTTATATGCTGCAAAAGTTAATATAATTGCAACTGCTGTAATAATTGCATTTACATCTCACATAGTTAATATAAAACTTTATCCCAACCTGTAAATGTGTATCCTGTTCTAGTGTTTACATCTCACATAGTTAATATAAAACCCCAATTTTGCCACACACTCTAACCCCTGATTCTATCTAGGTTTAGAGCAGATCAGCAAATTTAAAAAAACCTCGATTTTGCAGTAAACCTCCAGTAGTGCAATTGAGAAAGGTTATCAACCCTCTCTTAGCCCAGTAATTACAAGGCTTTACTCTACTTTTTTCAAAAAAGAGCTTCACTGCAAAACTTAAATTTATCTTATTTATTATTTATATCCTTTATATGTTATTTAATTTATTTTAACATAATATTATATGGTTATCAAAGAAGATTCCTTTATAAAATTTATATTTTTAATCTCTTTTATCTGTAATTTAAATTTATTTTTAGCACTCAATGACCTTCCCCCTATTTTTGAGACAGTAAGTTAAATTGAAATTTTTTATAATAGATTTAGAATGCACTCAACTTTAAATTATAAAAGTCTAGAAGAATACTAAAATGAGAGAAAAACCACTAAACTATATGTCTAATTTAATGGGGGAACCTCATTTTGATTACAGAGGCTATAAAACTTTAGGACTTGCAGGTCATTTTTTTAAACTAAATTATTCTAATATGGAACAAGTATTGTTTAAAGATATAGAAGACAGAATTAATGGTTACCATCAAGACAAAGATGACCCCCATAAAATAATTTTAGAATAACCTAAAAAGCGATAACAAGTTGATAACTCCACCCGAAATATATTATAATAAAAGATATAATAAGGAGGTCGACAAAATGGAAAATAAGGAATTATTACAAGCGATAAGAGGAATTATTAAAGAAGAAATTTCAGAGGTTAAAAAGGAAGTGGAGAATCTAACTGATAGAATTGATGGTATAAAGGAAAAGTTCGATAAACGCTTCGATGCTCTAGATAAACAGACAGAGTTAATCAGCATCAAAGTTGGTGAAGTTAATAAGAACATAGAAAAACTTGAAGGAGAAACTAAGACTTTAGAAGCAGTAACTAAAGAGAATCTTTATGATATTGCCAAGTTAAAATCCATTAAAAGCTAATGAAACCCCGTTTAGAGGTTTATTTTATATAAAAAGAAGTGATTATTCATGGAATCTATCAAAAAAGAGTCTATAAAAATGTCAAAGGGACTAAAACTGAAGCTAGCATCCGACCACTTGATGTAGATGAAGATGTAATTAAAATATTAAAGAGAAGAAAAATCTCCCAGAAAGAGAACAAATTAAGACTAGGCAGCAAATATAATAATGAACACGATTTAGTCTTTACTAAAGAGCATAGTTTCCTTTCCTACCAAGATATACAACTAGGACTTTTAATAAAGTTGCTAAAAAGGCTGAGTTAGCTCAATTTAGATTACATGATTTAAGGCATAATCATGCTACTTTGATGCTCAAAGCTGGAGTTCATCCAAAGATAGTCCAAGAAAGATTAGGGCATTCTTCCATCAGTCAAACTCTCGATACTTATTCTCATGTCACCCCTTCTATGCAAAAAGAAACAGTTCAAAAACTCGATAATATACTCGGAGAATAAATTTTTAAAATAATTATTGCGAAACAGTCAAAAAATAAAAAAGAGAAAGTTAATAAAAACTCTCTCAATCCTTGTTATATCAATGTTTGTAAGTGGTCGGGCTGACTGGATTTGAACCAGCGACCCCTACACCCCCAGCGTAGTGCGCTACCAAACTGCGCCACAGCCCGAAATAAACTTAATTTTACTAAATTATTATACCAGCTTATTAATTTTATGTCAAGAAAGAGAGCTTGAATTTAAACAACATCTAATTAAAAATCCAAACTCTCTTAAAATATTAATTTAATACTACTATAGCTTCAGGTGTATTTACTCTAAAGGTAAAGGATTCCATAAAAAAGAACTCTATTTCATCATTATCATGAGAATTATAACCAATAGAGATATCTTGTCCAACTATCAATTCAAAATCATCTCCACGGGTAGATAATAATAATCCTTTATCACCAAGTACTGGAGCAGGAATAACTCTTCCTTGAATCAACTCTTCTAACCTCTTCTTAGTAGGATATCCTTTGTCATCTATCTCATTTAAATTATATAACATTGAATATAGGGAGGGTGCTAATAGAAGAATATATGGTCCTTCTATATTCTCCATTACCAAGTTCTTAACCCCATTAGCTACTGCTGAAACTATCCCCTCTTCTTCACTAATGTTAATTATATCTTGAGAAGATGCATCTATTAGACCTTCTATACTAACTTCATCCATTCCATAAAAGATTGCTTCATCCTCTGCCCTAGCTAACTTCTCTGCTGCCTCAATTAAGGAGTCAGTATCTACATCTTCAGCACCACGTGATAAAGCTTCTATCTCCTCTAAACTCATTTTAAAAGGGACTTCAACCTCTACTAAAGGTAGTACATGCCTTTTATAATGTCTAATTCCCTCCAATTGTGAATCATCAAATAAGATTCTTCTACCTGTATTAACAGCAGCAAAATCTATTCCCTTTGGTCCAATAAAGCTTACTGCCTTACGCCCACTTAACTTCATATTCAATACTTCTTTAGCTTCTGACTCTATAAATCCCCAAGCTTCAGGAGGGATTGGAGCTAGTTTTTTTCTTAAATTACTCATCATTCTACCCCCTTTTATTTAATCCTTTTATTCCTAAGGAATGGTCTCCAGTAATACTCATCTTTGGACTATCTACAGGTCCATGGCTATGACCATGCTCTTGGTGATGCTCATCATCAGCATGGGTAATAGGTCCATCACTGAATAAAAATTCTTGAAAATACTGGTCAAAATTGGAATAATTACGACGCAACCATTCTAACGCCATAGCAGCATGCTCTATCTCTTCATCACGATTATGTTCTACTATAGCTCTAATCTGTGGATCACTTGTAGCTGCAGCCCTTTGATGATACCAATCGATTGCTTCTAACTCTTCAATTACTGTTTGAATCATTCTATGAAAATCTTTAACCTCTTCTGGTAAATTCTCTTCATGAAATGCCATTAATCTACCTCCTTTTGAAATCTTATATATGTACTCTCACCTATATAATTGCACTCTAATCTTAAAAATATACTTAACTTGTTGATTGTTTATGGGTTGGATTAATGAAATTTTGATATATAGTAGTGGTGACTAGTGAGTCTATTGCGACAATTTCAGACCTCACCCCCTAGCCCCCTCTTCTCATCTGATGAGAGGGGGAACTGCTTTCTCTTTTCTTCCTTCTCCTAAGAATAGGAGAGACTGATCTTGTACGAAGAGGAATTGATTTATATTCCTCATAGGGGTTAGGGTGAGGTGTGATTCTTAAAAGTGTCGCAATACCTATATTACCTATATATTGTATAAATATTTCTACTAACACCACCTCTGTTATTGAAGCAATCAATAATTAAATAGCAAAAAGGGTTTAGAGGAGCTCTTCTCTAAACCCTTTTTATCTAATCTATAATATTTATGGTAATGTTAAAATTCTTGGACCATCCTTAGTTATAGCAACAGTATGTTCAAAGTGTGCTGATAACTCCTTATCAGCAGTAATTACAGTCCAACCATCATCTAATATCTTAACTCTATGAGTTCCTACATTAATCATAGGCTCAATAGCTAAAACCATCCCTTCTCTCAACCTTGGTCCTCTACCTGCTGCCCCAAAGTTGGGCACTTGAGGATCTTCATGTAGATTTCTTCCAACCCCATGTCCCACAAACCTCCGTACCACTGAATAATCCTTTGCCTCAACATACTCTTGAATGGCATGAGAAATATCTGAGAGTCTATTTCCTTCTACAGCTTGCTCAATACCTTTATGTAACGACTCTTCAGTAACCTTCAATAGATTTTGAGCCTTATCAGAGATTTCACCAACAGCTAAAGTATAGGCAGAATCACCATAAAAGCCATCGATTAAAACTCCTAAATCTATTCCGATAATATCTCCTTCTTCCAAAACTCTCTCTCCAGGGAAACCATGAACAACCTCTTCATTAACTGCTACACATAAAGTACTAGGAAAACCTTGATATCCTTTAAAAGCAGGCTTTCCTCCTTTACTTAGAATAAACTCTTCTGCAATTCTATCTAATTCTCCAGTAGTAATTCCTGGAGCAACCTTTTCAGCTAAGAGCGCATGAGTTTGAGCAACTATGCTTCCTGCTTTTCTCATAATCTCTATTTCACGTTCTGACTTTCTAATAATCATTTTTATTTATCACCTCTATTTATTTAGTTCTAGTGCCAATATAAAACATCTATATTAACCCTTATTATTGACAATTATCAAAAAAATTTAACACCTCTAACTAATGATATTCTAAGGAAGATAATATCGTTAATATTTATTATACAACTTTGTATGAATAAATTCAAAAATTACTATAATTATTTCCTAAACTGAAAATTTAAAATTCTTTAATTAAATTTAACCTTTAGTTAATAAAATCTTAATTTTACTCTGCTAAAATATATAATAACATATTAAAGCAGATTATTTATTAAATAGATTGAGATAGTAACAAATGATAAATAATATCTTTTTCTGATTAATCCTGATTTGTTACTATTAATCAATAAGAATAAAGGAGAGACAACTTCTTATGAGAATTGCTTATTATATTCAAGGTGAAGGAAGTGGTCATGTCTTTAGGAGTCTACCTGTGATTAGACATCTACAACAGAGTCACCAAGTTAGATTGATTGCCAATAATAAAGCTTACAAAGTACTTACTAATCTAGGGTATCAAGTAGCTAAGATTAATGGAAGCAGTTTGGCTTATAATAATAATAAGATGAATTATATTAAAACATTAATTAATTTTTTAGAGAGTTCACCAGAGATTCTAAAGATGGTCTTTAGCAAAGAATTGAAGGATTTAGCAAAATTTAATCCTGATTTGATCATCAGTGACTTTGAACCTACTGGATTCTATCTAGGGAATTTTTTAAGAATACCTGTAATCGCAATCGATAATATCAATTTAATTACCCAATGTAAGAATTTTGAATATCCAATTAAGTATTTACTCCATTTTCTAATGGCAAAGTTGATTACTAAGACCTGGTCCCCTTCGGCCAACTACTATTATGTTCCATCATTTATCAAGCTAAAAACCAAGAAGAATGTTGAACTAATTGAGCCGATTATCAGAGAAGAAATTTTAAAATTAAGCCCTATAGATCAAGGGCATATCTTAGTCTATTTATCCTCTAAAACACCTCATCTCTTAGAATTATTAAAAAAATATCCCCAAAAAGAGTTCTATGTCTTTGGCTATGACCGAGAATATACAGAAGAGAACCTCCACTTTCGCAAATATGGTGATGGTTTTACTAAACTATTTGAAAGTGCCTCAGCAGTTATTGCCAATGGCGGCTTCTCCTTTATCTCAGAGGCTATCTATTTGAAAAAACCAATCTATTCCATACCAATAGCCAAACATTTTGAACAGTTATTAAATGCTTTAAATCTAGAGAAGATGGGTTATGGTAACTGGTCTAGGAAGGCTAATGAGAGCGATTTAATTAAGTTTATCAATAACTTGGATTATTATCGTAAAAATTTAGGGGAATTTCAAAGAAGGGATAACTCTTCCTTTTGGCAGAGTCTAGATAATAAACTATTAGAATTAAAACAGCAAAAGGAGAGATTTTCTTACTTCCCTCAACTTTATAAGCGATAATTTAACTTAACTATATTAATATTCAACAATAAGAAATCTGCTATTAATAGCAGATTTCTTATTAGTTAATCTCTCTTCAACAGATTAAAATTTCTCAAAATCTTCTTCATTCAAATCCCTTATCTCCTCTAAATCATAGCGAGTATCTTCAAAGTTAATTTTCCCTTTAGGCTCTTCTTTCTTCTCTACATCTTGATACTCTCCCATCTTTCTATCTAGCTTGAACCTCTTAACAATATTGGTCATATCCTCAGCTTCATTACTTAAAGACTCGCTAAAACTAGCAATCTCTTCAACCATTAAAGCATTATCTTAAGTCACATGATTTAATTCCTCAACCGCCCTTGTATCTGATTAACTGCTAAGCTCTGCAATCTCAGTTGATAAATTGTTGACATTGACTGCATTTTGTTTGACTCCATAAATCACATCCCTTAAGGAATCTATGGCTTGATTTAGGTTTCTAGCCATCTCTTCTAATTCCTTTCCTACTTTGACATTTACCTTCTCTGTAAAGTCCCCATTGGCTACCTTTGAGAGTATTTTTTCAAACTGATTAATGATAAAGTTTAGTGAATCAATAGCTTTATTAAGATTATTAGCCATACTTCCTAATTGATTGTTTGCCTCTATCTCAACCTCATAGCTAAAATCCCCTTCAGCCACCTTTGCTAAAACTACCCTAATAGCATTAATTGGGTTAATAATAGCTTTGGTTAATATTATACAGCTATCCCCAAAATAATTGCTAAGGCTATAATAGCTAAATTAATCAGATTTTAGAGATTCTTTGGTACATCTCTTCATTTTGAGTTCTATATAAATTCCTTAATTTATCCTCAACATCTTTCCCTGCCTTAACAACTTCCCTCTCTAATACTGATCTATCACCATTACTTTTAGTATGATTAATAAAAGCATTATTATAACTGTTAACAGCTTCAATAATTTCATTTACCTTATTATGATCTTCTTCCTTTAGCTTCTCTAATATATTCTGAGTATCTTTAATAATATCTTCAGCAATTGATTCAACCTCTAAGATATACTTCTGATCCCCAGATAAGATATAGTTCTTTTTAGAAGTTCTAGCATCTAGAATACTTTTAATCATTCTATTGCTCTCGTTAGCAAGCTCTACTTTAGCAACTACAGAACTTAATCAACTATAACCTAAGTACCCAACTGAGATTGCTAAAAGAATCATCAAAGCAAAAGCAACTAATAATTTATTTTTTATCTTAAAATTTCTAAAACCATCTTTAACTATTTGGCCACTCCCCTTATCCCAATTTTTCTTATATTTAAAGCCTGTAAAACCGATAGTTAAAAACTTTATAAACTAAGAGCTTGGTTATAATAGATTAATCTTATTAGATAATTTGGGAAAATCATTATACTTAGCCTATCTTTTATATGTAATTAATTTAGTTATAACTTGCATTTATCTTACTATAAAGAGAATTGTTCATAATCAAATTTAATAGATATAAAATCTTGATAAATTATTATTATCTTCTCTGCTTAATTGATATTAGTAACCTAAAATTAATATGACCACTCTAATACTCAAAGCTGATTTGCTATATCCCCTATTGTATAGTAAAATATAAATAGTATTTATCTACCATGATAAAAATTTATGGTCCAATTATATTTAAATTAAGAAGTACCTTTGGAGGAGATTTCAGTGGTTAAAGCAGCAGATTTAAAAGAAGAGTTATTCATTGTATTAATTCCTAAAAAGAGTGATCTGGTAAAAGCATTAAATATACAAGAAGCTATTTCCAAACATTATGATTTATACAATGAGGATGATTATCCTGAATTGCATATAACTTTAAATAGAATAAATAAAAAATATATTAAAGAAGCTAAGGAGATTATAGAGGAAGTAGTTCAAGATTATCGAAAAAGTTCTATTGAGCTTGAAATAAATAATCTTGAATGCTTCTGTCTTAGCGAAAAATTTCTTGTATTAAAGGTAGATAAGACAGATTCCCTAATTAGCCTTAGCACTCAACTCCATCAGAAATTGGCTAATAAGAATTTATCAACTATCAGTAATTATGAAGAGTGGTCCTTCCATATGAGTCTAATCAGTAATATCTTTGCTAAAAACCCAATCCCTGACCAAGACTTTAAGAAAATCTGCTCTATTTTAGATGGGATTCCACAGAAGATATCTACCATAGGTGAGCGTATAGAGGTTTGGAGACCTACCTTAGATAAGGAGAAGAAAGTAATTGCTAGCTTTAAATTATAAATACCCTCCTTATAAATAGAAATCAATCTCTCGATATTACTTCTAACTACATCCATTCCTACCCCTCTACCAGAGGTTTCAGTTACAACTTGGGCTGTAGAGAAACCTGGAGCAAAGATTAATTGATAAATATCTTCATTCTTTAGCTTATCTTCTTTATTTACTATCCCATTATCTATAGCCTTTCTTAATATCTTATCTTTATCTAAACTAGAACTATCATCTGAAACCTTAATGATAATACTTCCTTTAAAAATTTATTTAATTGGGGTTAATTTTAATTCATCAAAGAAATCATTCTATATTTTTAATTTAATGTTATATCACTGATTTAATCTATTAAATTTACTAATAGGACGTTCGTCCAATTTAAATTTTAAGTTATAAATAGCATGTATAGTATGTTTAATCTTATTGATTATTTTCAACAATGCAACGTTAGTGAGTTTGGTATATCTTCAAATTCTTCTAAAATATTATCTTTTTTCAATATATCACCCCATCTTATATAGACAACATTATTTACTTAATTATTTCGGCTATTATTAAAGTTTTCTTCTCTTTTCTTTAAAATTTTAAAAAACTTGAGATTTATGCTAGAAATTGTATTTATTTTTTAATGGTATTGCTCCTTCTTGATAAGCAAATTAAGATAATAAGCAGATACAAAAATACTATTAACTATTTTTTACTTGCTAATTAAGTGTCTTGATATGGGGATATTGCGACAGTTTTAACCTCACCCCCTAACCCCCTCTTCTTAACTAATGAGAGGGGGAAGATACTATATTTTCTTTTATTCCCTCTCTTAAGAATAGGAGAGACCTGCTTTGTATGAAGGATTAGGGTGAGGTGTGAATTCTAAAAGTGTCGCAATCTCTATCTATTGTATCACTTCCCTTGATTTCATAAGATAACAATAATACAAAAAACAAAAATAAGAGAAGGCAGTTTAAACTGCCTTCTCTTATAAAAATTTAAATTATTTTGATAAACTATCTAATAACTTTTTAAAGTTAGGAAAAGAGATATTGATACATTCAGCACCTTCTACCTCTACTGCATCTTCAGCTATCAACCCTGCTACTGCCATAGACATAGCAATCCGATGGTCATGATAGCTCTGACAAGTGACTCCACCTGCTATTTTCTGCTTACCTACAATTTCCATTCCATCTTCCCTCTCTTTAACCTCTACACCCAATCTAGTCAATTCTTTAACCATAGCATCAATTCTATCGGTCTCTTTAACTCTTAATTCTTCAGCATCTTTAATAATAGTTTTGCCCTCTGCTTGGCTAGCTGCTACCGCCAAGATTGGAATCTCATCTATTAAAAGTGGAATTAAATCACCATCAATCACTGTTCCTTTTAATTGACTACTCTTCACTTTAATATCTGCTATCGGCTCTCCATTGACCTCACGTTGATTTAACAACTCAAAGTTACCATTCATCTTTCTTAAAGCTTCAATTACACCATCTCTAGTAGGATTTAATCCAACATTCTCTATAATTATCTCTGAACCTTCAGTAATCATTGCTGCTACTATCAAAAAGGCTGCAGAAGATATATCACCAGGGACTACTACCTTCTTACCGATTAATCTAGGATTACCCTTTACTTTAACTTTCAGACCATCAACCTCAATATCAGCTCCAAAATACTCTAACATCCGCTCAGTATGGTCTCTAGATTTAGCAGGCTCTCTAACTTCAGTTATTCCTTCTCCATATAATCCAGCCAATAAAATAGCTGACTTAACTTGAGCACTAGCCACAGGGGAATCATAGGAGATACTATCTAATTTACCTTGACCAACCACTGTAATCGGTAAGAGATTTGTATTATCACGGCCATAGAACTCTCCACCCATAGTGCTTAAAGGTTTAGTTACCCTAGCCATTGGTCTACTTCTTAAAGAATCATCACCAGTAGCTACAGAGTAAAATTCTTGTCCTGCCAATATACCTAACATCAAACGAGTAGTAGTTCCAGAATTACCAAAGTCCAATAAATCCTTTGGCTCTTTTAACCCTCTTAATCCTACACCATATACTACCATCTGGTCAGTACCAACACCTTCAATCTTAACCCCCATATCTTGAAAGGCTTTAACTGTACTTAAACAATCCTCTCCTGTTAGAAACCCCTCAATCTCTGTCTTACCTTCAGCTAAAGCCCCTAACATCACAGAACGGTGGGAGATAGATTTATCTCCTGGAACTTTTATTCTACCCTGTAAACTATCTTTAGCTTCTACTCTTAATCTCATCTCTAACCCCCTACTTCTTAATTACTTTGTAATTATTTTCTTTTAATAGTCTGTAGGCTTTTTCCTGTTTTTCTTCTTGACTGAAACTCAATCTAATCGTTCCACCTTCATCTCTAACCTTTAAAACCTCTATGTCCTGGATATTAATCTCTGCATCCCCTAATAATGAGGCAACCCTTCCAATTGCATTGGGTTCATCCTTTAATGTTATAATCAATTCAAAATTACTTGGTAACAAACCTTTTTTCTTCATTGGAAGTCTAATTCTAGCATCCCTTATCTCTGCTAAGGTCTGTTCCAAACTCTCTCGTTCTTCCTTTAGTATTAGCTCTTTAAGAGATGCTAACCTCTCTTCAAATATATTGATCGTCTCTAAGACCATCTCCCGATTATTTAAGAAGATATCTCTCCACATCACAGGATCGCCTGCTGCTATTCTAGTAGTATCTCTAAATCCTCCAGCAATTAAAGAGGTAACCTTATCATCCTCTTGGCTAAATTGCTCAATTACACTCATCAAATTCACTGCTATTAAATGGGGAAGGTGACTAGTTACAGCCACCATCCTGTCATGACTTTCAGGAGAGAGAATCAAGACTTGTGATCCTATTCTCTCTAATATATTTTTAAGCTTTTCTAAGCTATCTTGATCTGTGTTCTTAGTTTCTGTTAAGACATAAATAGCATTCTCAAAGAGATACTTATCTGCCCCACTTGGTCCAGAGGTCTCAGCACCAGTCATAGGATGACCACCAATATAGATATGGTCTCCAACTAAACCTTCTAATTCTCTAACTATAGTAGATTTTGTACTACCTACATCAGTAATAATTGTTTCATTCCTAATGTAAGGTAGTATTTCTACAACTAAATCTTTAATAATACCTACAGGGGTAGCTATTATAATTAAATCTACATCTCTAACCCCTTCCTCTAAGGTAGCAATTCTATCAATTGCACCTATATCTAAAGCCTCTTTTAGATAATCTTGGTTCTTATCAATTCCGATGACCTCTTCAACCTCTTTAATATCACCTAAAGCTAAACCCAAAGAGGAACCAATTAGTCCTACTCCAATAATCGCTACTCGCTTAATCATATTTTATCCCCTTAAAGCTTAGTATTAGTAACTGCTGCTATAGCCTTTAATTCTTCTACCATAGCCTTAAATTTCTCAGGCTTTAATGATTGAGGTCCATCACATAAAGCGTTTTTAGGGTCAGGATGTACTTCAACCATTAGACCATCTGCACCTATTGCTAATGCTGCTTTCGCTAATGGTGATACATATTTCCAGTTTCCTGTTCCATGGCTTGGATCTATAATTACTGGTAAATGGCTTAACTCTCTAATTACAGGAACAATAGCCATATCGACAGTATTTCTAGTTTCAGTAGTAAAGGTTCTAATTCCTCTCTCACATAAGATTACATTATAGTTACCGCCAGCCATAATATATTCAGCAGCCATTAATAGCTCCTTATAAGTAGCAGTCATACCTCTCTTTAATAGTACTGCTTTATCAGTATTACCTACCTCTTTTAATAAAGAGAAATTCTGCATATTACGAGCACCAATCTGTAAGATATCGGCATATTTTGCTACTAACTCTACATCTCTTGTATCCATTACCTCAGTCACTATCTTAAGCCCAGTTCTCTCTCTAGCCTCTGCTAATAACTTTAATCCATCTTCCTTCATACCTTGGAAGCTGTATGGAGAAGTTCTAGGCTTAAAAGCACCACCACGTAAAATCTTAGCTCCACCTTCTTTAACCTGCTGTGCTGCTTCAAATAGCTGCTCCTTACTCTCAATTGCACATGGACCTGCCATAATTGCAAAGTGTCCCCCACCAATCTTTACACCATCTATATCTATTACTGATGGTTCAGGTTTAAAATCTAAACCTGCCAGCTTATAAGGCTTACTAATCTCTACTACTTTCTCTACACCAGGAAAAGCTCCAATAGAGTTAAGCACCTCTTCTCTTCTACCTTCACCTACTACACCAATAATAGTCTGAGTCTTACCACTATCAGGGTGAGCCTCAAATCCTGCTGTTTCAATCTTTTCAATTACATTTTTAATCTCCTCTTGTTTTGCACTACTCTCCATTACGATTACCATTTTTATCTCCTCCTTGTTTTCTACTTACTTCTCTCTTCTCATTTTTCAGAGTGAATATTAGGCTTAAATATAAGTTCAATTTTAAATTTAAACTTAACTTTAATCTCAAATTATGATAATACTTCTTCTAATGCCTTAATCATCTTCTTATTCTCTTCTGGTAAACCAATAGTTACTCTAGCTTCAGTTTCATAGCCATAAGAAGCTAAGCTTCTGATAATAATCCCCTTCTTGAGCATCTTTTGGAATACTTCTTGGTTAGACCTACCTAAATCTATTAGAATAAAGTTGGTCTCAGTTGGAACATATTCTAACCCCAACCTCTCAAACTCTTGGTATAGGTATTCCTTTCCTTGGCGATTATACTCTAGGGATTTTGATACATGATCTTGATCATCTAAACTGGCTTCAGCAGCTACCTGAGCTATAGAATTAATATTAAAAGGCTGTCTTACCCTATCAATATAACTAATTAACTTAGAACTACTAATTCCATAACCTAACCTTAACCCACCTAAACCATAGATTTTAGAGAATGTCCTTAAGATAATCACATTATCATAATCATTTAAATAATTTATAGTTTGAGGATAATCACTATTATCTACATACTCATAATAGGCTTCATCAAAGACTACAATTACATCCTCTGGTACTTTAGCTAAGAAGCCTTCAACCTCTCTTCTTCCAACTATAGTTCCTGTTGGATTGTTAGGATTACAGATAAATACCATCTTGGTCTTATCAGTTACCGCTGCTAGCATAGCCTCTAAATCATGAGTATTATTCTTTAGAGGAACCTCAATAATCTTTCCACCCATAATCTTAGTAGCAAATTCATACTCACTAAAAGTAATATCAGCCATTACTACTTCATCATCAGGCTTGATAAAAGCCTGAGCCAATAATACCAGTAATTCATCAGATCCATTACCAAAGATTAATTGGGAAGCTTCAATCCCTAAGCTCTTGCTTAGCTTCTCTCTTAAATTATGTACATTTCCATCAGGATAGATATTCACCTTTGTAATTGCTTCTTTCATCTTATCAATTGCCATTGGTGACGGTCCTAAAGGGTTCTCATTTGAAGCTAATTTAATCACTTCCTTAAGCCCTAATTCTCGTTTAACCTCATCTATTGGCTTTCCAGGAACGTATGGTTTAATGTCCATAATCTCTTTTCTTACTACTATTTTATCTACCATTCTAAACTCCCTCTTTCTCTACTAAGTCTGGTCTTAACCTCTTAGCTTCTCTTAGGTAAATATGTTTAATCTGATCTTGCTCCTTATCAGTATTATAATGAATCAATATCCTAATACATCTACTTAAAGAACCCTCAATATCCAATTCCTTTACACAAAATAAAGGAACATTAGTCCAACCTAACTCTCTTGCAGCTACTGCTGGAAATGCCTGATCTAAATCAGAGGTCATCGAAAAGAAAATTGAAGCAATCCTATCTTCAATTATTCCATTCTCTTCAGTAACCTTCTCTAGTAGTTCCTTAGTAGCAACTAATATCTCCTCTGTATCATTACTCTCTACTGTAATAGCTCCTCTGATTCCCCTAATCACAATCTCACCTCCAACTTACACTAATCTATAATTTAAATTTTTTATTATCAAGTTACTGCTCTATGTCCTAATCCTATTGCCATCTCATTTAAGTGTAATAAACCAATAGCAAAGAAGACAGCTACACTGATATGATCTCCCTCTCTAGCCACTCCAATCTTACCCCCTACATTAAAACCAATTGCTTTAGGATTTATCTGAATCAAGGCTTCTCTGGTAGCACCTGCTACTGCCCCCTGCTCGGTATGAGTCTCTTTAATAACACCTTCTCTCTTAGCAGCTACAATTGCTCTTTCAATCATAGTCTTAACTGATGAATTAAAATTTCCGCCAAAATCAACTGCCGCCACCTTCATATCTTGTCCTTTATAATCTGCCTTTAAAATATTTTCTTCATCCCTATCACTTAATGCCATCTTAATCGCTGCTGTTGCCACCTTCTTACTTGTTTCTTCGTTATTTCCCATATTTATCACCTCTATAAAGAAATTATATATTCCCTGTCATAAAATATTATCTGTTATCTTAGAAATTTTATAACCCTAGATATTAAAAAGCACCCCATACAAATAGGGGTACTTATAGTTATTCTAAGATTACACACTACCTCACCTACTGTACTACTCTCACTAAATTATTCAGTTATTATCATAGCTATAAATTGCTTATCACAGTAATAAAAACTACTATCCTACTACCTACCGTTATACTATACTACTTTATTACTGTTGTACAACATCTTAACATAACTTTTATTTTAAAGCAAGCTAAATTTAGAATTTATTTAAATTTTCTACCTTTCCTAGAGTCTTAAGCTCGTCTTTAACCCAAAACTGTTGACCTATCTTAAAGCTCTCAACCCCATTAGATATACCAGTTACTTCAAACCACAGACCAGCACCTATACCGCGAGTATCGATGGTTAGATAATCCCCTGCTTCTATATTAACTTTAATATACCCTCTACCAAAATCTCCAATCACTTGTCCGTTTATAATAACTTTAGCATCAGGATAAGATGCTTTATTCTGTAATGAAATAACAACATAATCCTTCTGATTTACTGTAGAGAATACTGCTTGAGCCTTCTCCTTAAAATCTTCTCTTTGTCCAAAAGCTAAAATATGCTCAATCTTTGGTATTTTAGCTATTAAACTATCCTTAAAGTTAGGATTAGTTAAAATCATCTGTACCCCTACCAATATGACAAATCCAATAATTATTGTAGTCAATACCAACCTCTCAACAAAACTTTTAAAGTTATTAAAGCGCCTTGGCATAATTCCCCTCCTAAACATACTTTATAGTATAATAATATGTTTAAGAAGATAAGATATAACCAGTATATTACAAATTAAAATTTAAATAAACACTAAACTGAATATAGTTAAATCAATTTATAGCTAACTTAAATTTTTAACTTTAGTACCTAACTCTTCTTCTTTGATACACCTAGATATCATTTTCTCCCTATAAAGATTAAAAGTATCTAATGTATTTTTAGCTAAAAATTCATTATCCTTTATTGATTCAGCCAAAAATATAATCTTCTGTGCAACCTTCTCTCTTTCTTCCTTACTTGCTATTTCATACTCATTATATATCAGTTCATTAACATCCTTAAGATCTTCTAATTCATCTATCTTCTTCATCTCTTCTATCTCAGCTTCTTTTTTCTTATTCTCTTCCATCATCTCTTTTACTTTCTTCCTTAACATTCTTATCTCTTCTTCTTTATCTTTTTCATTTTTATTACTGTTTTTAGAAACTGCTTCTTTTATATATATATCTAAGTTTTGTTCTTGGCTGCCCTTTATTCTATTAAATATCTCCAAAGCCGTTGATTCTATCTCTTGCTGCTGCATTATTACTCCCTCCTAATTATATATATATCTTAGTGAATTTTCCATAATATATTTATAATTTATTCTAGAAACAATAAGTATAACCTTTTTTATGTCAAAATTATACTTCAAATATTATTAAATATTATTTCCTACTAAATATCCCATAGAAAAAGCACCTTGTAAGTTAAAGCCTCCTGTATAAGCATCTACATCAATAACCTCTCCAGCAAAATAGAGCCCTTGAACCAACTTAGATTCCATAGTACTTGGATTAATTTCATCAGTAGCAACTCCACCTTTGGTCACAATAGAGAGGTTAAAACCCATAGTTCCTATAATAGTAATTTCCAAGTTGGTCAACAGTTCAACCAATTCTTGTCTTTCCTCTTTAGTAATCTGATTAACTTCTTTGTCTTCAGAAATAGATGATAGATTAATAATTACAGGTATCAGCTTACTTGGTAATAGGTCCCCTAAACTATTCTTAAACTGTTTACGAGAATATTCTTCAAAGTCTCTTTGTAATCTATTATCAAGCTGCTCATAGGACAAAGCTGGTTTCAGATTAATCCTTAACTTAATCTGTGCTTTACCTAAGTAATCCACTACATCACGACTTAGGGTTAAGATAATAGGTCCACTGACTCCAAAATGAGTAAATAGCATCTCACCAAACTCTTCTTTCTTCTTCTTATCATCAATCATTAAAGTTGCGCTAACATTTCTTAAGTTTAACCCTTGTAACTCTTTAACCCACTCCTCTTTAGTTTTTAAAGGAACTAAAGAAGGTTTAACAGACCTTATATTATGTCCTAAATCTTCTGCCATAGTATAACCATCACCAGAAGAACCTGTTGTAGGATAAGATTTTCCCCCAACAGCAATTAGGACATTGGAAGTGTAGTACTCCTTCCCACCAGAGGTTTTAACTCCCTTTACCTCTCTGTTCTCAGCAATTATTTTCTCTACACTAGTCTTCAACTTCACCTCAACTCCTGCATCCTTAATAAACCTTTTAAGAGCTTCAACGACATCTCTTGCAGAATCAGAGACTGGAAAGACTCTATCTCCCCTCTCTACTTTGGTCTTAACACCTAGTTTATTAAAGAAATCTTTTAACTGCCAATTAGAAAAAGTATATAATGCACTATATAAAAACTTTCCATTATCAGGGAAATTTTTAATAATTTCCTCTATCCCACAATCATTAGTTAAATTACATCTACCCTTACCAGTAATCAATATCTTCTTACCCAACTGTTCATTCTTCTCTAATAATAAGACCTCCTTACCACGATTAGCTGCTATACCTGCAGCCATCATCCCTGCTGCACCGCCTCCTACTACAATTAAATCATACATTTACATACTCCTCCTTATTAGTCCTGCTCTTTTTCAAATTTAACCTCATTACCTTTAGAATCTATTTTTAATAAATAACCATCAACCTCTTGACGGTCTTGTATCCACCCCGCCAAGATAAAATCACCATTATCAACCTTACTAATAGAGTTAAATCCACCATCTTGATAAGATGATCTAAAGGACTTTGTCCATTTCTTTTGACCACTTTCATCTATTTTGCTCACATAAGATACATGACGGTAATCACTAGACTCTTCAATAAATATTAGTTTATACCCTACTATTATAAAATAATCATCTTCTGCTTCTGCAATATCCGTAAACAGATAATAATCCTCTTCTTCTTGATTTTGATAAACCTTAGTCCACAATTTATCTCCATTAGAATTCAACTTAACTATATAACCACCATAAGAGTCTGCCTCTTTGCCTCGGACTTGACCTACTAAGATTAATTCCCCTTCTTTATTCTCTATAACAGAGTTAAGGCTACTATTATATCCCTCTTCTCCAATAATCTTAGACCACTGCTGATTACCTACTGAATCCAATTTGATAATATAAGCATTTCTACTATACATGTATCTATCAGTCCCATAATATCCTACTAAAACAATACCACCATCAAGGGCCTCCTTAATAGAGTTAATTCCATCATAATACTCCCCACCAAATTCCTTTATCCACTCTTGTTTACCATCTTTATCTAATTTAACTAAATAAGCCTGCTCATTAAAAGAATCTTCTCCTTGAGCTATTCTAACCTTGCCCCCTATAAGTAAAGACCCATCCCTCAATTCCTTAACTACTTTAAAAGAATCTGCATATTTATCACCAAATTGCATAGACCATTTCTTATTACCTTGCTTGTCTACTTTTAGTATGTAAGCATCTACCTTACTGTTAGCAGATAAAGATTTTTCACCTACTAATATAACTCCACTATCTGATACTTCTTGAATCCCATTAAATTTAATATTTCCTTCTTCACTAAAACTTTTACTCCACCCTTGACTACCATTTAAAGCAACCTTTAGAAGATAAGCACCCTTATTTTGAGTATTAAACCCCTTCTTGCTATAACCAATAATTAGCAAGGATGAATCTTTTAATTGGGTGACAGAAGTAAACCTTTCGACTCTACCATCCTCTCCATAATCTCTTCCACTGACATCATACAGAAATCCTTCAGGAACAACCACAAAAAAGAAGGCTATCAATAATCCTGCTATAGAAGCTATTATAAGCCATTTAAATTGATAAAGATAAAAATTCATATAAGCCCCCCTAGATAATAATATAAAATCTAGCCTTTTAGAAAAAATAGTATAAAAATCTTCTATAATAATGAAACAAGATAACTTATTAATTAAAGAAAAAGTAGCCCCATAGGGAGCTACTTTATACCTTATCAATAGCATCTTTAGCTGCTTTTTGTTCTGCTTCTTTTTTACTACTTCCTGCACCAACACCCAAAACCCGCTCTTCAAGGTTTACTCTAATAGTAAACCTTTTGTTGTGATCTGGACCTTCTTCCTTAACAACTTCATATTCTGGTCTCAAATTAGAGTTCTTCTGAACTAGTTCTTGTAATAAAGTCTTATAATCTTGGATATGCTCTCCCCGTTCTACCCTCTTAATATCAGGGACTAATAAACCCAAAATAAAATCTTTAATAACATCTAAACCTTGATCTAAGTAAATACTACCAACTAAGGCTTCAAAGGCATCAGCTAAGATAGAATCTCTATCTCTACCACCAGTCATCTCTTCTCCTTTTCCTAAGAGTAGATATTTACCTAGATTGATCTCTTTAGCTTTTTCTGCTAATACTGGAGCACTAACAACAACAGATCTAATCTTAGCTAACTCTCCTTCGGGATAATCAGGATACTCTATGAACATATATTCGCTGACAACCAAATCTTGAATTGAATCTCCTAAAAATTCTAATCGTTCATTATCTTTTAATCCTAAATGTCTATTTTCATTAGCATAAGATTTATGGGTAACAGCTCTTTGTAATAATTCTACATCATTAAAAAAGATATTGAGTTGCTGCTGTAATTCTTCTAAACCTTTATTATAACCTGTCATCTTGCCCACATCCTAAATTATTCATTATATTCTTTAAATACAATAGCAGCATTATGACCACCAAAGCCTAAAGAATTAGATAGAGCTACCTTCACTTCACGCTCTCTAGCTTTGTTTGGAACATAATCAAGATCACATTTTGGATCTTCATTTTTGTAATTGATTGTTGGAGGCACTATATTATTCTTAATAGCCAATATTGAAGCAATTGCTTCAATACCTCCAGCAGCTCCTAATAAATGCCCTGTCATTGACTTAGTAGAACTGATAGCTATATTACTAGCATAATCACCAAAGACTTGTTTAATCGCTGCAGTCTCTAATTCATCATTTGGTGGTGTAGAAGTTCCATGGGCATTGATATAATCCATCTCTTCAAGAGAGATTCCCGCTTTATCTATAGCCATTTTCATTGCTTTTGCTGCTCCTATACCTCCTGGTGCTGGAGCTGTAATATGATGGGCATCAGCCGATGCACCATAACCTACCATTTCAGCATAAATTTTAGCCCCTCTTGCTTGTGCACTCTCTAAAGATTCTAAGATTAAGATACCAGAACCTTCTCCCATAACAAAACCATCACGCTCAGCATCAAAAGGACGACTAGCACCTTGTGGATCATCATTATTAGTACTCATAGCCTTCATAGAACAGAATCCAGCAAAGGCTAGTGGAGTTATACACGCTTCAGTTCCTCCTGCAATCATCGCATCAGCATCTCCACGGCGAATAGTCTCGAAAGCATCACCAAGAGAATTGGTTGCACTAGCACATGCTGTTACAACAGAGGTGTTAGGTCCTTTAGCTCCTGTGTAAATTGATACTTGTCCTGCTGCCATATTAGCAATCATCATAGGAATTAAAAAAGGTGTTACTCGATTAGGACCTTTATCTAATAATCTCTTGTGCTGTTCTTCTAGAACTTCAATTCCACCAATTCCAGAACCAATAATAGTTCCTACTCTTTCAGCATTCTCTTCATTAATCTCTAATCCAGCATCTTTGATTGCCATCTGAGCTGCCACAACAGCAAATTGAGTATAACGGTCCATTCTCTTGGCTTCTTTGCGGTCAAGACCATATTTCTCTGCTTTAAAACCTTTAATTTCGCCAGCAATTTGAGTCTTATATTCTTCTGCATCAAAATGGCTAATCTTTGTTATTCCAGATTTACCTTCCACTAAAGCAGTCCAATACTCTTCCAAACCTATTCCTATAGGAGATAAAACTCCCATTCCAGTTACTACAACACGCTTATTCATCTTACTCTTCCCCTCCCAGATACTTTCTTGCTTCATTTACTAAATTATTTATTATCTCTTTTACAGGTAAGACTTTATCAATTAAATGTGCTCTCTCTCCTGCAAAGACCAATCCATGGGTCATATTACCTTCTTGGGCTTTGATTAAAGAATCCATAATACAAAAACTATGAGAGCATTTCTTTAAACATATATAATCACAACTCTTACCAGTATCAACTTCATTATTATTTAATCTATCAAAGAATTCATTCTTTAAGGCTCTACCAGGTAGACCTACTGGACTATTGATTAAAACACTATCCTCTTTACTAGAATTTATGTAGGTCTGTTTAAAGCTATCATCCACCTCACACTCTTCACTTGCTACAAATCTTGATCCCATCTGTACACCACTAGCACCTAACTTTAATACTTCAGCAATATCTTTACCATCAATGATTCCACCTGCTGCAATTACAGGTATTTTAACTGCCTTAACAATCTTTTTAACCAAGGTCTTCATAGGTTGATCTGTACCTAAATGACCTCCTGCCTCTTTACCTTCTACAACAATAGCAGAAGCTCCTAACTTTTCAGAAATTTTAGCTAACTTTACAGAAGAGACAATAGGAACTATCTCTACCCCAGTCTCTTTTCCTACTGTAAACAAGTCTCGAGAGAAACCTGCTCCAGCTACAATCAAATCAATCCCTTCACTAACGGCTGCATCTACCAATTCTTTAAACTCTCTAACGGCAACCATAATATTGACACCTATAATCCCTTTGGACAGCTCCCTAGCTTTACGAATTTCTGCTTTCAACTCATCTACTTTAAGACCTGAACCAGCTATTAAGCCAATCCCACCTTCATTTGCCACAGCAGCTGCCAAAGGAGCAGTAGATACTCTAACAGCCATTCCACCTTGTACAATTGGAACTTTAGCAATTAATTTTCCTATTCTTAAATCAGATAATTTCAAATCGATTCCCCCATCATCATTTATTTGAGCAATCAGTAAGCAATACTAAATCTTCTTAGAGAAGATTTATATCTATATAAAAACATTTAAATTTAGGAATCGCAAAGTATTTATCTCTTAAATTTCAGTTAATTTCATATGTTAAACCTAAGCAACAACCATATTATTACATCTATAATTCTATAGAACTTTCTAGCAACTATGAAATCTTCTGACTTATATAATATCAATCAATTCCTAATATTTTAGCTTTGGTTATTAAAATTAATCTTTAAAATTATTTATCTAGTAATAATTCTATTATCATATGATTTCAAATTAAAAATGAAGTTATTTGATTAAAGCCCCGCTTATAGGAATAAACGGGGACATTAAAAATTAAAATTACAATGCATTTTCAATATAATCTACAGCATCTTGAACTGTTTCAATATCTTCAGCATCTTCATCAGGAATTTCAATATCAAACTCCTCTTCAAAGGCCATAACAACCTCTACGATATCTAAAGAATCAGCTCCTAAATCATCGATAAAAGAAGCCTCTAAAGTTACTTCTTCAGGGTCTACACCTAATTCTGCAACAACAATATCCTTTACTGTCTCAAATATGTTCATACTTTCACCCCCTTTCAATGAAAATTCTATTTAAAAAACGTAATGTAATTTTCATTATTTGGTCATCGAGACCGGCACAATTACAATTCTATTTGCAATGTAGAATTGATAATTGACAGTTAAAGAACTAACTGCAAATTCTGTTAAAATTTCAGATAACAACTTCTCTTCTAACTGTACACTGTCAACTGCTAACTGTCAACTAAAAATTACATTACCATTCCACCATCAACTCTAATAACTTCACCAGTGATATATCTTGCCTCATCACTAGCTAAAAAAGCTACTAAATTAGCAATATCCTCTACTTCACCAAACTCCTTCATTGGAATAGCAGCTATCATCTCTTCTACCACATTTTCAGGTAACTCATCAGTCATAGCTGTCTTAATAAAACCTGGAGCAATGGCATTTACAGTTATCCCTCTTGTAGCCAACTCTTTAGCTACAGATTTAGTAAATCCAATTAAACCAGCTTTAGATGCAGCATAATTTGCTTGACCTGTATTACCTACTAATCCAATTACAGAAGACATGTTAATGATTCTACCACTTTTCTGCTTCATCATCGTTCTAGTTACAGCTTTAGTAGCATTAAAAGCACCCTTAAGGTTAACAGTTAATACTGCATCCCAATCACTTTCCTTCATTCTCATCAATACTGTATCACGGGTAATTCCTGCATTATTGATTAAAATATCAAGGCTACCCAATTCCTTAGTAGTAGCCTTAACCATATCTTTAACTTGATCCATATCTGTTACATCAGCTTCAATAGCAATAGCTTTACCACCCAATGCTTCAATTTCACCTACAGCCTCTTGCGCATTTTCAGCTTCTCCTGCAAAAGGGTAGTTAATGACTATTGTAGCACCCTCTTTAGCTAATTTAAGCGCAATAGCCTTTCCAATTCCTCTAGAACTACCTGTAACAACAGCAACTTTATCCTTTAACCTCATAGTTTCACCCCTTTAACTTCTATTTCAATAATATTTTGCCAAAACATCTATATTTTATAACTTGAGATTATAATTTTTTCAACGTTTTTTCTAAAGATGCTAAATCTTCTACATTTAAAGCAGTTACCTTACGATCAATCCTTCTCATAAACCCTTTTAAGACTCTACCAGGTCCAACTTCAACAAAGGTATCTACACCATCCTCAATCATAGCTTTAACTGATTCTTCCCAACGTACAGAACCACTAATTTGTTTAATTAAAGCTTGAACAAAATCTTCATCTTTAGTAGTGAATTCTGCATTTATATTGGTTACTACTGGAACTTGAGCATCATTAAGGGTAACCTCTGCTAACTCTTTAGATAGTTTTTCACCAGCCGGCTCCATTAAACTAGAATGGAAAGGACCACTTACATTTAGGATAACAGCTTTTTTAGCTCCAGCCTCTTGAGCTAATTTAGTAGCTTGCTCTACTCCTTCTTTCTCTCCAGAGATAACAATCTGCCCTGGACAGTTGTAGTTGGCAGGTTCTACTATACCAGCTGTTGAAGCCTTTTGACAGAGCTCTTCTACTTCTTTAGCATTTAAACCGATAATGGCAGCCATAGTCCCATCAGCCTCTTCCATTAACTGACCACGCTTTCTTACCAATTTTACTGCATCAGTAAAGTCTAATACTCCAGCTGCTACTAAAGCTGAATACTCTCCTAAACTGTGTCCAGCAACTATATCAGGCTCAATTCCCTTCTCTTTTAACACTCTATAGACTGCAATACTAGTAGTTAAGATTGCTGGTTGAGTATTAGAAGTCTTCTGCAAATCTTCTGCTGGTCCCTCAAAACATAATTTAGAAATATCTATATCTAAAGCATTATCTGCTTCTGCAAAGGTCTCTTTGGCTACTGCAAATTCTTCAACTAAATCTGCTCCCATGCCAACTTGTTGAGATCCTTGTCCAGGAAAAATAAAAGCCACTTTACCCATCTTAGTTCCTCCTTTTAAGTTCAGTAAGTAGTAATTAAACTATTAATTTACAATTATCTCTAAGTACCTTCTCTGCACCTTCGATAATATCGGAAATGATATCCTCTGCTGGTTCTACCTTTGATACCATTGCAGCCACTTGACCAGCCATAACAGTTCCTTCATCTACATCTCCATCAACTACTGCCCTTCTCAATCGCCCAATACCCAACTCTTCAATCTCTTCTTTTGGAACTCCTTCTTGCTCCATAGCTTCAATTTGACGAGTTAATTTATTCTTAAGGTTTCTTACTGGATGTCCAGTAGAACGAGCCGTAACTATGGCATCTCTATCCCTTGCTTTTAAGATAGCCTTCTTATAATTCTCATGAACTATACATTCTTCAGCACAGATAAAACGGGTACCAACTTGGGCACCTACAGCTCCCAATGACAATACAGCAGCCAATCCATAGCCATCAGCAACTCCACCTGCTGCAATTACTGGAAGATCAACTGATCTAGCAATCTGAGGAATTAAAGGCATTGTAGTCAATTCACCAATATGTCCCCCTGCTTCACTTCCTTCTGCAATAATAGCATCAACGCCTAACCGTGCCATTCTTTTAGCCAATGCAACTGAAGGAACAACAGGGATTATCTTGGTTCCAGCCTCTTTTAAAGCATCTATATACTTCCCTGGATTCCCAGCCCCTGTAGTTACTACAGGAACCTTTTCTTCAATTACAACATCTATCACTTCATCTACATAAGGAGACAATAACATTACATTAACTCCAAAAGGTTTATCTGTCACCTTTTTAACCTTCTGTATCTCTTCTCTGACAACATCAGCAGGAGCATTTCCTGCTCCTATAATCCCTAAGCCTCCAGCTTGAGAAACTGCTGCTGCCAACTCCCCAGTAGCAATCCAAGCCATTCCACCTTGAATAATCGGATGTTCTATATCTAACAACTTGCATAATTCTGTCTTAATCATTTTAATCTACCTCCCTTTAAACCCATTCAATAACTGTAGCTCCCCAAGTTAACCCTGCTCCAAAGCCAACAAGAACAACTATATCTCCACTCTTAATTTTGCCTTCCTTCACAGCTGCATCTAGAGCAAGAGGAATTGATGCTGCAGAAGTATTCCCATATTGATCAAGATTTACATAAATCTGCTCTCTATCTAACTTCAATCTTTTAGCTGCAGCATCAATGATTCTAATATTGGCTTGATGTGGAATCAAGAAATCAATATCATCTCTAGTTAATCCAGCCTTTTTTAAAGCTTGAATAGCTGCCTTTCCTAAGATTCTAACAGCAAATTTAAAGACAGGATTACCTTCCATCTCTAAATAATGTAGTCCTTCATCAATAATCTGTTGAGAAAAGGGTCTCTTAGATCCCCCTCCACGTACTATTAGAACTTCATTCTGCTCTCCATCTGCTCCAATAACATTTGATAAGATACCACCTGATTTGGTAGGAGTTAAGATTGCTGCTCCTGCCCCATCACCAAATAAGACACAAGTACCTCTATCCTCCCAGTTAATAATCTTAGATAGTGTTTCAGCACCAATTACTAAAACATTATCATAAGCACCTGTTTCAATATATTGAGTAGCAACAGATATACCATAAACAAATCCAGAACAAGCTGCTACCAAATCAAAAGCAGGGATACCTTTAATTCCCAATTTATCTTGTAGCACACAAGCAGTGGAGGGAAATGCTAAATAATCAGGAGTAGCGGTAGCTACTAAAATTAAGTCTAAATCCTCTGCTTCTAACCCTGCATCTGCTAACGCATTTTTAGCCGCCTCATAAGCCAAGTCAGAGGTCGATATATCATCTTCAGCAATTCTTCTCTCTTTTATCCCTGTTCTAGTCGTTATCCAATCATCACTAGTATCTACCATCTCTTCTAATTCATTATTTGTTAGGACCTTCTCAGGAGCAAAAGAACCCACTCCTGCAATCTTAGCTCTTCTAAGTTCTCGTACCATAATCACTTACCAGTCCTTCCCCTCAATATTAGCTTTCTATATTAGCTTTAATTAAATTTATCAAATCTGCTTTTATTCCCTTTTCAGCATTCTTTATAGCATTCTTTATAGCCTTAGCATTAGAACTACCATGGCTAATTATCGTTATACCATCTATGCCTAATAGCGGAGCACCACCATATTCAGTATAATCCATCTTTTTAGCTACCCTTTTAAAGGCAGACTTTAATAATAGAGCACCAATTTTGCCTAAGAAGGTTGCTGTGATCTCCCGCTTAATAATTTTAAATAATGCAGAAGCTAAGCCTTCGGTAGTCTTTAAGACAACATTTCCTACAAATCCTTCACATAAGATGACATCATACTTTCCTGTGAAGATATCACGCCCTTCAACATTACCTACAAAATTTATATTATCCATCTCTTTTAATAATTTATGTGTTTCAATGGTCAATTCATTTCCTTTTTTCTCTTCTTCACCAATACTTAATAAGCCTACTGTGGGATTTTTTTTATCTAATAAGTTCTTAGCATAAATCTGCCCCATCAAAGCATGTTGCACTAAATGCTCTGGCTTACTATCCACATTTGCCCCCATATCTAAAAGAAGTGTCTCTTCCTTTAATGTAGGAAATACTGTAGCAATTGCAGGTCTTTTTATCCCTTTGATACGGCCAGTTTTAAGCAGACTACTTGCCATTACCGCTCCTGTACTTCCTGCTGATACAAAAGCATCACCTGCTCCCTCTTTCACCATCTTAGAACCTACAACAATTGAAGAATCTTTCTTCTTTCTTAATGCTTTGGCTGGTGATTCATTCATACCAATAACTTCAGAGGCATGGTAAATCTCTATCTTATCTTTATCATATGTATATTTAGCAAGTTCCTTCTTAACTTTTTCTTCAATTCCTACTAAGATAAGTTTAGAATCAATCTCTTGACTTGCTTCAATAGCCCCTTTTACAATCTCATAAGGAGCATGGTCTCCTCCCATAGCATCAACAATAATCTTCAACGGATCAACCCTCCTTATTCATCAGGTCATCTTCAATAGAGAATATGATGAACTCTCCATTAAAAACACTTTCCCCGTTAATCTTAGTTTCTACCTTTACGTAAAATCTATTCCCTTTTATCTTCTCTACCTTGGCCTTTGCTACTAATCTTTCACCAACATAGACCGGTCGATTATATCTAACTTCTGCTGAACCAGTCAAAGCAACATCAGCATCAATGATCGCTACAGCTAAAGAATTAGCTTGAGCAAAGATATGATGTCCACGCACTATCTTACTCTTTTCTAATACTAACTCTTCAGTACTCTCTAAGATAGAGATACCACTATCATTAAGTTGAATATCAATCAATTCTCCAATAATCTCCTCACTCTGTACCGATTTAACTTTAGAACTTGCCTGTCTAGCAACAGATTTAATTCGCTCTCTGACTTCAGGTATACCCAATTCCAATCTATCTAAACGTATAGTTTGAATACTGACATTAAATAATTCTGCCAATTCCCGATCAATTAAAAAAGGGTCTTCATCTAATCGTTCCTTTAAATTCTCTTGACGTTCAGCTTTAGTCAATCTTCTCATATTTTTTACCACCTATTAAAAGCTCCTTTTAGGACCTGATACTAATTAATTTCTATAGTTATTATATATAAATTTTTCTGCCATTGCAAGATTTTATTTAGATACTTTTTATCTTTTTTACTAAATTCTATATTTTGTATTAAAAGAACAACAAATCTACTAGATATAGTATCTTTATCCACCGTAATTAACTTAACTATATAGATTGAATTAAAGTTCTTCATATTAAAATCAATACCAAAAGAAGATTTAGACCCAGGTTTATGCAGATAAATACAGATTAAAAAATTAAATAAATTAAGTTTTTAAATCGGATTTTAGTCAGATTTTAGTCTGCGTCAAAAAAGGTTTTGATTTATATCTTCTTTATGAAAATTATTGCAACATACCAATGAAGTTCTACTTTAAACTTATTCATATATTAATCCAATACTAAAATCTATAATTAACTAAGATTTGTGAAATCTCCGCTTTATGTAAATATAATATCCATAATATTTTAATTATATAAAAAATATTAAAATCTATTATACTTATAAAAACAAAAAGAGCAAAGTGGAAAAATTCCACTTTGCTCTTATCTATGATAATTATTTCACTTTTCTTCCATCGTAGTATCCACAATCAGGACATACACGGTGAGATAATTTTGGCTCATGGCATTGTGGACATTCCACAATGTTTGGAGCATTCAACTTCCAGTGCGTTCTTCTTTTTCTCTTACGAGTTTTTGAGGTTCTTCGCTTAGGTACTGCCACTACAAACACCTCCTTACATTAGTACATCATATGTTATATAGAAATTCTATAACTACCCAATTACTTATCTTCCTTTAATAACTTCTGTAATTTAGCTAGTCTTGGATCAACCTTATGCATAAAACAATCACAATCTTCTCGATTTAAATTGTTACCACAACTTGGACATAATCCTTTACACTCTTCATTACAGACAGCCTGCATAGGAAAAGCTAATCTTAGCTCTTTAAGCAAACCTTCTCCGACATTAATTTCATCATCTACTATCTCTTCTTTAGACAATTCAAAATTAAAGTCAAACTCTAAAGGCATAAAGAACTCCTCTAAACATCGACTACAAGGCAAGACGGCTCTTAACTTCACATGACCCATAACTATATATTCCTTATTGGAATTGATTATAGTTATATCAAGTTTAGCTGGGTTTTCAAAAGATACCTCTCTACCCTGTATAAGCATATCTTCTAAAAAAATATCAAATTCTTGCTTTAAATTAGTCCCTAGATTTTCTTTAATACTTTCAACATTTACTCTTATATTCATATATAATCACCTCTAGGACAACATTATTCATTATAATATAGCTCTTGCCTTGTTGTCAAGAATTTTTGTTTTAATTACCCACTAATTCCTTTGTATCACGAGCAATAACCAATTCTTCATTAGTTGGGATAATAAATATCTTCACTTTAGAATCATCGGCATTGATTTCAGTTGCCTTTCCTCTAACATTATTCTTTTCAGCATCTAACTTGATTCCTAGGTAATCTAAATCAGCACAGATTTTTTCTCTTAATTCAATAGCATTCTCACCAATTCCTGCTGTAAAGACAATTGCATCAACACCATTCATAACGGCAGCATAAGAACCAATATACTTCTTAACTCTATAAATGAATATATCATATGCTAATTTAGCTCTATTATTTCCATTCTCAGCACCTTCTTCTATATCTCTCATATCACTGCTGACACCAGAAACTCCTAATAAACCACTCTCTTTATTCATTAGATGATCCATTTCTTGTGGAGATAGTCCTTCTTTCTCCATTACAAAAGGTATAATAGCAGGATCGATATCTCCACAACGAGTTCCCATTACTAACCCTTCTAATGGGGTAAGTCCCATACTTGTATCATATGATTTACCATTCTTAACAGCAGTTACACTTGCTCCATTACCTAAATGGCAAGTAATAATCTTTAAATCTTCAATATCTTTACCCATCTCTTTTGCTACTTGAGCTGCTACAAATTTATGAGAAGTACCATGAGCTCCATAACGTCTAATAGAGTGTTTTTCATATAATTCATATGGCAAAGCATACATATATACTTCTTCTGGCATACTTTGATGGAATGCAGAATCAAATACTGCTACCTGCTTTGCATGAGGCATTAGTTTTTCACACACTTCAATCCCCATCAGGTTAGCTGGGTTATGTAATGGTGCCAATGAAGCCCATCTATCAATATCTTTCTTAACTTGATCATTCACAACTACTGACTTATCAAAAGTATCTCCACCTTGTACAACCCTATGACCTACAGCTTGAATTTCATCTACACTAGAAATAACACCTTTATCTCCAGTTAAAGAGTCAATTACTAGCTCCATTCCCACAGAATGGTCAGGAATATCTTGTACTACTTCAAATTCATTTCCATCACCATTCTCTTGCTCTAAGCGGGAACCTTCAATTCCGATTCTTTCAACTAAGCCTTTGGCTAAAACACTCTCGTCTTCCATATTAATTAATTGATACTTAATTGATGAACTACCACTATTGATTACTAAAATTTTCATGTTTGTTTCCTCCTTAATTCTATTTACTTACTAATCATTAAACTATGTACCATTTATACCACTAATTAAACTTAGCAATTCTGAGCTTGTACTGCAGTAATTGCTACTACATTTACAATATCTTGAACATTACATCCACGGGATAAATCATTAACTGGCTTTGCTACACCCTGTAGGATAGGTCCAATAGCCTCTGCATGTGCTAACCTCTGAACCAATTTATAACAGATGTTTCCTGCCTCTAAATCCGGGAAGATTAATACATTAGCATTTCCTGCAATTTCACTATTAGGATACTTCTTCTGAGCAACCACAGGTACAATTGCTGCATCTGATTGCATCTCTCCATCTATCTCTAACTCTGGTTGAGCTTCTTGGGCTATTTTAGTAGCCTGTTGTACTTTATCTACAAGCTCATGCTTAGCACTGCCATTTGTAGAGAAGGATAACATAGCTACTTTTGGATCAATACCAGCTAAATCCTTAGCTGTCTTTGCAGAAGAGATAGCAATTTCAGCCAATTGATTTGCATTTGGAGCTGGATTTACAGCACAATCTCCAAATACCATCAATCCATCTGTACCAAAATCTTTATCTTGTACAATCATAATAAATGCTCCTGAGATAACAGAAATCCCCTCAGCAGTACCCACTATCTTAATAGCTGCACGTAATACATTTCCAGTAGAGTTGGCAGCACCTGCTACCTTACCATCAGCATCTCCTTTTTTAACCATCATTGCTCCATAGTACAAAGGGTCTTTGATCTGCTCTTGAGCATCTTCTAAAGTAACACCTTTATGCTTTCTTAACTCATAATAAGTATTAGCATAATCACTTAACTTATCTGATTCTAGTGGATTAATGATTTCAGCCCCTATTAAATCTACACCATGCTCTAAAGCTACATCTTTAATCTCTTGTTCATCACCCAATAATATAATATCAGCAATCTCTTTTTCTAAAATAATAGGAACAGCTTTAATCATTCTTGGTTCAGTTCCTTCTGGCAGAACAATCTTTTTTCTATCACTTTTTGCCTTATCATGAATCATTCCTATAAAACTCATATTTTATCCCCCTTAGCACTAAATTGTAATGTTATTAATTCTTCTTATTCATCTTTATAATTACTATATATACTATGCAAATTCCTTGTTTTTTTGATAAAATATTTATAGTTTAAATAATGACAAAAGTCAATTTAATCATAATGTTTCTAATTATCTGACAATTAATCAATATATACTGATTAAAAATTTCACATTAATAACTATAGTAATTCTCAGGTTTATAAGCTATAATAAATGGTTAGCCTTACATATTTAAAGATATTTTAAGAAAATAGTCTTAGAATAATATCTGTGAATTAAATATTTTGTATCTTTTCCCATTTGATAAGAACTAGTAGCGTTTTATATTAAAAATAAATTTAAATTCTTTTTCCCACTATATAATAAACGAAAATTTCTAAAATTATTTTCTTATAAAGAGGTTAAATTTATACTAGTAAATTGATATTTGACTTTAATATCTCTATAATAGTATAGTAGCAAATGACAAATGACCCGTAACGAAAAATTTCTAACCATTACCTATTATCATTTATTACTAATAACCGGAATATAAATTATAGATTAAATAAAACCTATACGATAAAAATTAGGAGGAAAATTAATGAAAGTTCTTGGAATTATCACAGAATATAACCCTTTTCATCAAGGGCACCGATTACATATAGAGAAATCTTTAGAAGCAAGCCAAGCAGATGCTTGTATCTGCATTATGAGTGGAGCTTTCTTACAACGTGGAGAACCCGCTATAGTCAACCAATGGGCTCGAACAGAGGTGGCACTGAATTCTGGGGTAGATTTAGTGATTCAACTTCCAGTTTCCTACTCTGTTAGAAGTGCTGAATATTTTGCATTTGGTGCAATTAGGTTACTTGAAGCAACTAAAATTGTAGACTTTATCTGCTTTGGTAGTGAATTGGGTGAGATTGAACCTTTAAAGCAGATTGCTAAAATCATAGCTAATGAACCTACAGAAGTCAGTAAGAAAATTAAGGCTAGCCTTTCAACAGGGCTCTCTTATCCCCAAGCTAGAAGTCAAGCCTTGGTAGAGTATATTAAAGCTAATCAGGATGAATTTAAAAAATCATCTGAAAAATATATTCAAATATTAAATAACCCTAATAATATTTTAGGAATTGAGTATATTAAAGCACTAATCCAATCGGAAAGTTCCATTACCCCTTTAACTATTAAAAGAGAAGGTGAAGGATATCATTCCCAAGAGATTAGAAAGTTAGCAAGTGCCTCAGCAATTAGGAAGAATTTACAAGAAAACTATAATCAAAACAAAAAGTTAATCGATGAAAAACTAAAACAAGTACTCCCAGATAAAAGCTGTGCAGTATTAGAGAATGAATTCAATCAACAAAAAGGACCAATTTTCTATGAGAACTTCTCTAATTCTATCTTAACTTTATTAAGAAGAATAACCCATCATGATTTGAAGAATTTCGAGGATATTATAGGAGGGTTAGAGAATAGAATTAAAGACGCTAGTATAGAGTCAAGTTCTTTAAAAGAATTGATAAATCTAATTAACACAAAATGTTTCACTCAAACTAGAATTCAGAGAATCTTAACCCAAATTCTATTAAATTTAGACCAAACAACTCTAGATAGATTCGATAGAGGGGGAGGACCTCAATATCTAAGAGTATTAGGTTTTAATCATAAAGGAAGAGAGTTATTAAAATTAATAAAGGAGAATTCTACCCTTCCTCTTATAACAAAAGTAGCAAATCATTATAGGAGTAGCCAAAAAACAAATAGCCTTTTACAAGAAATGTTAAGTCTTGATATTAAAGCAAATAATATCTATTCTTTGGCTTACCCTAACCATAATCTCAGAAGAGGGAATATAGATTTTCGTAAACACCCTATAATTATAAAATAATTAAGTCAATCCTTAATAATTGAAGAACCATGGGAGGAACAAAATAATGCAAGATATTAAAGATGCAATTATAAAATTAGCTGAAAATCTGAAAGATAATAGAGAAGTTTCTACTAAAGATAATGAATATTATCATGAAAAACTTAAAATATATAGATTCTTATATCATACTTTTGAGGTATGGCATAAGTACTTTAACCAAGATGAATTAACCAAAAGAAGTAAGAATTACTTGACAGCAATCTTAGAAGGAAAAATCGAAAGTAGTAAAATCGAAAAAGAAATAGCAAAGGAGATTATACTCCTCCTAAAAGAAGATAATAGCAAAACTTATATAGTTTTTGATTTGGAGACTACAGGTTTAAAACCTTGTAGTTGGGGCAGAATCATTGAGATCGCTGCAGTTAAACTCAACATAGACAATAAAAATAATACCTTTGAAATCTGTGATGAATTCCATTCACTAGTAAATCCTGCTATGAAAGTCCCAAAAAAGATAAGCAAAATTACAGGTATTACTACAGAAATGATAAAGGATAAAGAATCAATTTATGAAGTATTACCTAGATTTGTGGATTTCATAGAAGAAGGGAGTCTATTATCTGGACATAATATTAAGGCCTTTGATATCCCCTTCCTAGATGCTGCTGTAGATAAATTTAAGTTCAATCGCCCTGACTATAAGAGTAAAATTGATCAAATAGTAGATACCTTATATCTATCAAGGGAAAAGTTACCCAATTTAGAAAATCATAAATTAAAGACAATAGCAGATTATTTCTCAATCTCTATAGATAATCATCATCGAGCAATCGATGATGCTAGGGCTAATGCTAAGGTTTTAATTGAGTTATTAAAACTATAAAAAATAAGCAATGATAATTATACCTTCTCACTGCTTATTTTTTATTCAATATTCTAAATATAACCTATATAGTAGAGTTAAATAATTTCATTTCATGATTTAAATTTTTCTTCTTTAAGATATTCAATTATCTCTTTTATATTCTCTACTACTACAAGCTTTATCCCTGATACCTTCATCTTTTGAGCCTTCTTAGCATTACCCTTAGGGACAAAAAATACCTTAGCCCCTTCTTTCTGAGCTGCTGCTATCTTCTGTTGAATACCATCAATCTTGCCGATACGGCCATCTAAATCTATCGTTCCTGTCCCTGCAATCTTCAACCCATGGGTAATATCCTCTGGTACCAAGCGATTATAGATCTCTAAAGTAAACATCCCTCCTGCTGAAGGTCCCCCAATCTTTCCTGCATTAATCTCTATATCGATAGGGAGAGTATACTTTCTATTATAAGGTGTGATTAGGACACCAATCGAAGGGTTATCTGAATTTTCTTGTAAAGGAAGTGTTCTTAAATTATAATCTTTCTTCTCATCGCCCCTTTTAACGGTAACCTTAACTCCTTGCCCCATCTCTCTATTTTGAATCTTATCTACAGTCTCAGTCATCAAATGAACGGGGTCACCATCAACTGCAACTATGATATCACCCTCTTGTAACTTTCCATAGGCATCTCCTTCTTCTAGTACCTTAACAATTTTGACCCCCTCCCCAGTTATCTTAGGATCATAACCTGCTTCCTTTAAAGCTACTGCTTTAGCCTTAAGTTGACTCTCTTTCATCATCTCTAGCATAACCTCAGCATATTCTTTCATATTTACGCCTTCAGGTTTAGGTCTTAATTCAATCAATTGGGGCTTGAATAATTTAATATATAAATAATCGAATAATCTAGCCTCTCTCATTGAAACAGCTGTTAGCATTACCTCCCCCTTTATAGGATAAGACTCAGCTTTCACTTCTACCATTGGCTCTAAGGTTTTAGCAATTCCAGGTGAAATTCTATAATAATCAGTAGGCCAAAAAACTAAAAATCCTACTATTAATACGCAGATTATTCCTAGAAGTAAATGTCTATCTTCTCTGTTGAGACGCCTCATCTAAACTCCACTCCTCTATCAACTTTTTAATTTTCGGTATAGACTCTTTAGTAGCTTGATATCCTAACTTGATACATTCTTCTGCCTGATCTAAACCAGTTGTAGGGATATGACCAACCTCAGGAATAATTAATATATCAGCACCAGTATTCTTATGCTCAGCAATCTCCTGTTGCATAATATCAATAGAATTGATAATCACATCAAAGATATTATTGACCTTAGTCCCATTAATTACATTATAACTAACCTCTACACCTACAACAATATCAGCTCCCATCTCCCTTACAGGAGTTACAGGAACTCTATTTAAGACAGCTCCATCTACTAAGACCCTACCATCTAACTCATATGGCACATAAACTCCTGGAATAGACATACTGGCTCGAATACCATCAGCTACTAATCCTTCCTTAATTACTACCTCTTCCCCCTTCTCAATATCTGCTGCTACTGCAACAAAGGGAAGATTTAAATCCTCAAAATTCTTTCTATGAGTCAATAATTCAAAGAACTCCTTTACCTTATTACCAGCAATCAGCCCTTTTCTTGGTACAGTTATATCTGTTAAATGCTCCCATTTTAAATGAATAGCTAATCGCTCTAGTCTGTTTAGTGACAATCCTGCAGCATAAAAGCCACCAATTACACTCCCCATACTAGTACCACCTAAATAATCAATCTCTATCCCCTCTTCTTCAAAGGCCTTTAAAGCCCCTAAATGAGCTAGTCCCCTTGCTGATCCAGCCCCTAAAGCTACACCAAGAGTAGGTTTCATACTTCTATCACCTCATTATTTATATATACTAATTCAAAATTTATAAATTGGATCTATCATAATTATTTACTTTTCTAGATAAAATTCTTAACCCCTTTAACAAATAAAGTCTTGTGATAGTATTTTACTCCTCTTACTAACAATATATGTAAAGATATAATCTTTATTATTCAACAAATTCTCTATTTAATCCCCTTAATAAAATAGAGAATTAATAACCTTTTACTTATACAAAGAATATAATAATCTAAAATCAATAAAAGGAGCCTTATTTATGTATCCCAAATATCCCTATTTCGGTTTTGAACAAAGATGTAAGAAAAGACCAATTACCTTTCCTCCTCAACACCAGAAGCAGCACCCTGGTATAGAAAAAATCATGGAGCCAAGACCTATTTTTAATAATCCAGATTATCAAGGAAGCAATAAATTATTAAATAAAGTAGCTATTATCACAGGAGGAGACAGTGGTATAGGTCGAGCTGTTGCAGTTGCTTTTGCTAAAGAAGGAGCCGATATAGTTATCGCTTACCTTTATGAAGATATTGATGCAAAAAAAACTAAAGAGATAGTTGAAAAGATAGGTAGTACCTGTTTAACCATTAAAGGTGATCTTAAAAATCCTAGATTCTCTTACAAAATTGTAGAAAAAACTATAGATACTTTTGGTAAAGTGGATATTCTTGTTAATAATGCGGCTATCCAAGTCTATCAAGAGAGTATATTAGATATAACTAATAGACAATTAGAAGATGTTTTTGGTACAAATATTTTTTCTTGTTTTTATATGACTAAAGCAACTTTACCACATTTGAAAAAAGGTAGTAAAATCATAAATACAACATCAGTTACAGCCTATGAAGGCCATAAAAATTTAATTGATTATTCTGTTACAAAAGGGGCAATAGTAACATTTACCCGTTCTTTATCATTATCCTTAATTGAAAATGATATTCGAGTAAACGCTGTAGCTCCTGGACCAATCTGGACACCCTTTATCCCATCAAGCTTTCCTCCAGAAAAAGTAGAAAATTTTGGCTTGAATACTCCAATAAAGAGGGCAGGTCAACCCTTTGAATTAGCACCTACATATGTCTATTTAGCTTCTGATGATTCAAAATATGTATCAGGTCAGGTACTCCATGTTAATGGTGGTACTATGGTAAGTTCTTAATTTAAACAGATACACACCTTTAAAAATCATATCTAAAATAAAAAAACCTCAGAGAGGATAGTCCTCTCTGAGGTTTTATGTATTTATTACTCTTCAATTGCCTCTACTGGACAAGATCCTGCACAAGCACCACAATCGATACAAGCATCAGCATCGATTTCAAATTGAGTATCACCTTCAAAAATAGCTTCTACTGGGCAAGTGCTTTCGCATACACCACAAGAAATACAAGCATCACTAATTGTATAAGCCATGACCTTCACCTCCACATAAATTTATATAATACTAAATCTAAGATATTAATTATTAATTCAAAAAATGACTAACTTATAAAATTAATCAAACTTAATTATGTAAGTAATTCTCTTACGATAATAGGATAGCATATGTAATATTGCTTGTCAATAAAGGAGAACAAACATGAATGATAATCATTATCTATTGCTCGTATGCTAAATGTTTCTACTGAAACTATGTAAATTTTATGAGCAATTTGGGTCCTTCCACAACTTTTATGAAAATATATTTTTGAAATTGTAAATAACCTTTTATCCACAGGTTTTAAACTCTGGTATTATCATAATTTGAAAATCTGTAGCTAACTCATAACTTAAATTTAGCCCATTACTATTCTTAATCACAAAGTTCGTTGTTGAACCTACTTTTTATAAAATTATTGTCTGATGAAAGTACAAAAGTTACCGAGATTTTAATTTTCATGATTCCTAATATTAAAGAACTTATTTTTTCTTTAAAAGAATTGCAGAAGCTAGTTTATATGAAAAACATAAGAAAAAATAAGTGTTGAAAGGTTAATTGAATATAATATTCCGTTAACCAATTGTCAAAATTCAGCTTAAGTTAACGCGTATGATACTTTAATTAATTATTAACCACATGACCTAAAGGAAAAAGGATAAGGAAGTAGTCTTGGGCTAAATTGATTATTAGCTAATAATCAACAATTACAGCAAAACATGCTTTGCTCTATATCTCTAATTAAAATAATTATTTGAATCTACATATTTTGTTTTCTTACAGGTATTTGGACTTCTACTAGATAGTTATCTGGCTTAGATTCATTCCATGCTCCTTTAATAGATACTTGACGTACTTCTCCATAAGACTCATATTCACTATCTTCAATCCAATTTGCAAGAAAGAAAAAGGCTCTATCAATGTTTTCATAACGCCCTTTATATAAAAGTGTTGCGACACATGGCACGGGTTCAACTTCTCTAAAGACAAATTTTCCTTCGTTTTCTTGTAACTCTGCCACAGGCATAGCAACTTCAATATCTACATTACTTTCTTTATACTCGCTGTCATGATATATTGCAAAAGGATTACCATTAGGTTGTAATTGATTCTTTTGAGCAAAATTACCTAACATAGCCCATAAGTCAACTTCTTTACTATAATTCTTCACCTTATCTCTTATCGATACTACTTTACAACTTGCTATTTCTTTGAATTCAACTTTATAATCCATTGTAATCATCTCCTTTCCTAATGTAGAAATAATCTTATTAATATCAGATATAGTTTTCCTTTGATTATTGATATTCTCTTCAATTTCCAACTTTTTCATTTCTAATTCTTTTAAAATATCTTCATTATCTTTCATTTTAACTAATCTAGATATTTCTGCTATGTTAAACCCAACATCTCTAAATATAATTATTTTGATAAGTTCTGGCATTTGTTTTGCTGAATAGTAACGATACCCTGTTAATTTATCAATTTTTGCAGGCTTAAATAATCCAACCTTATCATAATGCCTTAACATTCTTTTAGATACTTTTGTAAACTTTGAAAATTCTCCTATTTTAAACAAGCTTTCACCTCCCTTCTGTAAAACAAATCCGATTATACTATTATTATAGACCTTATCATAATGATAAGGTCAAGACTAATTTATATATAATTTTCTAGTTTCTAAGTATAATTTATATCATCCCAACAATCTTTCTAATTTAAGTGTTTATTAAATAAAGAACGAGTATATTAGCTAATATACTCGTTCTTTATTTATACTTATTTAATCTCTATCTTACTTGCCTCAATCTCTACCTTAAGTTCTAAGCCACCATGATTATATTCCCATTGATTACTTTTAACTCCATCTATCATTACTACGCTAGGTTCTAAATCTAAATTCCTAAATCTAATTAAGTAATTACTATACTCTAATTGATAATCATCTGCTAGACTATCTATGTTAAACTCTAATCTATCAGTTTGATAGAGATAACTAAACTCCCTTATATTATATCTCCCTTGCTGATAAGCAAAGCTGCTCCCATCGTCTTCATAGAGACAATAGCTACCTTCTTTAACATCACCACTTAAGTATATATTTAACTCAAGTTCCTCTATCTTCTCTTCCCCTACATAATTCATCACTGGGGATAAAGGTAGAATAGCACCTGCTTTAATAAAGATCGGCATCGTGTCTAAAGGTGCCTTAGCTATAATATGCTCTTCACCTTGATAGCTATGCCCAGTCCAGAAATCATGCCATTCTCCCTTAGGTAGATAGACCATCCGCTCACTTCTATCTGGTTGGTATACTGGAGCTACTAGGACACTATCACCGACCATAAACTGGTCTGAGAGATTATAGGTCTTCTCATCTTCAGGATACTCTAAAACTAAAGGTCTCATTATAGGTAATCCACTTTGATGAGCTTGATAGAAGAGGTTATAAAGATGGGTTAAGAACCTATAACGTAACTTAAGATACTTTCTAATTATCTCTTCATACTTCTTGCCAAAAGACCAAGGCTCTTGGTTGATATTATTAATGGCACAATGGTTTCTCAAAAAAGGCATAAATAGACCTAGCTGTATCCAACGGGTCAACAGCTCCCCATCGCTGTTATCAGCAAATCCCCCTACATCAGTTCCACAGAAGGTAATTCCAGAAAGACCCATATTTATCAACATCGGTATCGCCATCTCTAAATGAATCCAAAAGCTACGATTATCCCCTGTCCAGACAGCTGAATAACGTTGAATCCCTGAAAAGCCTGCTCTCGTTAAGACAAAGGGACGTTCCTTAGAATTATATCTCTTTAGCCCTTCATAAGTAGCCTGCCCCTCTAACAAGCCATATAAATTATGAAAACGGCTATGAGTTCCCATATCACCATCATTATCATGGACTACTTCAATATCCATAGTGCTGGTATCACTGAAGATACCTGGTTCATTCATATCATTCCAGATTCCTTTTACACCTTGCTCTAACAATAGGTGATGCTTATCTCCCCACCACCTTCTAACCTCTGCCTTTGTAAAGTCTGGAAAAACACAATCACCAGGCCAGACCTTACCAATATAATATTCTCCGTCTAGGTATTTACAGAAGTAATCATGCTCAAGCCCCTCCTGATATAACTTATAACGAGGGTCTTTTTTTACCCCAGGATCGATAATCGTTACTACTTTAAAACCATCCTCACCTAAGTCACTTAGCATCTGTTTAGGTTGAGGAAATTCCTTCTCATTCCAAGTAAAGACCTTGTATTCATCCATATAATGAATATCAAGATGGATTACATCACAGGGAATCTCCTTCTCTCTAAACTTCTGGGCTATTTCTCTAACCTCTGCTTCAGGATGATAGCTATAACGGGATTGGTGATAGCCTAAAGACCATTTTGGTGGTAGTGGCATCCTGCCTGTTAAATTGGTATAGGATTTAATTATCTCTTTGATATTAGAACCATTGATAAAATAGTAATCTAGCTTCCCACCTTCAGCCCAGAAGGAATAATACTCCTTAGAATTCAATCCTAGATCAAAGTAAGTCTGATAGCTATTGTCAAAGTAAATTCCATAGCTTCTCCCTTGATTAAATCCAATTAAAAAAGGAATAGATTGATATAAGGGGTCAGTACTTGGTACATGGGGGTTGAAGGTATCGGTATTCCACATAGTATACTTACGCCCCCGCTTATCTAAATATCCTGTCTTCTCTCCAAGCCCATAGAATCTCTCTTGCTCCTCTAACTTCTTCCATGCTCTAACCTGATCTCCACTCCAACCAAGAGCATGGTCATTATAATCTTGGTGAATTAGATTGTCTTCTAAGTCATAAAAGCTTAAAGAAAACTTCTTCTTATTGATTAAAATCTTTAAGGACTCTGTTTTAACCTCTAATACTTCTGTTCTATCTAAGATACTAAAATTATTATAATTCAAAGTATGGTCAACTACTGCTGGGGTACTACTAAAATCAATTTGATTATCACCTTTAGCCATGATTACTCTAAGGATATCACTAGTTAAAAACTCTAAGGCTATACTCCCCTCTGTTAGCCTTAAAAATAATACGTTCCCTTCCTTTTGATAATCTACAAGCTCACTAAAGATAAAATAACTATTATCTCCAGTTAAACTACCATTATCTATAATCTCTGAGCTATTCATCATATCAACTCCTATCTTTAATAATAAATCAGCTTTAGCAATACTCTGCCATCATAACCTTTTAACTGAATCCCTTTTAATTAGTTCTATGGGAAGAGTCAAGGTCTGATTATCCACTCTATCTCCAGCAATTAAATCAATCAATACCTCTGCAGCCTGCCTTCCCTTTAAGAAAACTGGTTGACTTACTGTACTTAGAGAAGGATGGAGAAATTCAGTATAAGGAAAATTATCGAAACTAACAATTGAAATATCCTCTGGTATCTTGAATTTAAGCTCATTTAACTTTTTATAAATTCCCATACTCATAATATCAGCAGTTGAGAAGATTGCTGTTAACTGCTGATTCTGCTTTAATAACTCCTCTACTCCATGATATCCCCCCTCCATCGAAACACCTACATTACATATATTCTCCTCTTTGATAGGGAGATTTCTTTCAAGTAAAGCCCTTTTATATCCTTTAAAACGTTCCATATCAACACCATCTTCTATTAATTCACCACTAATCAGGCCAATCTCCTTATGCCCTAAATCCAAGAGGTGCTTGGTAGCAATATAACCTCCATACTCATCATCAATTCCTACCTTATAAAACTTCTCCTGCTTAGTATAGCTATCAATCAAGACTATTGGAATCTTAATTTCACTCAAATTATCTATCAGCTTAGGAAGTGCTCCAATGATAATCAAACCATCTAAATCCCTCTGTAAAATTATATTTTTAACTTTATCAGCAGTAATAGTAGAACCGATAAGTAATATACTGTAGCCTTCCTTTGTACTTAGTGACTCTATACTATTGAGTATATTGCCATAAAAGGGGTTATCAAAGTTAAAATTGTCCTTATTGCCCTCACTTAATCTATCAGCATCACCCCAATTAGGTATTAATACACCGATTAGATTACTCTTTTGCCCAACCAAATTTCTGGCAGAGAGATTAGGTTGATAGCCTAACTTTTTAACAGCCTTTAACACCTTCTCTTTGGTTTCATCAGTTACATTTCCTTTATTATTAATCACATAAGATACCGTTGCAATAGAGACCTTAGCCTCTTTAGCAACATCTTTGATTGTCACACCCACAGTAACTTCCTCCTTAGCGTAAGATTAAAATAATATTATATTCTAAAAATCCATGATAGACATTATCAATTATCTTACTAGAATAATATCTTTAGCATATACAGCTCACTAAAACTCACATCTTCCTACCTTCAATTGCAATTCAATCTCAATTTTCAATGTAACACTTATAACATTTATAACATAATATATAATATTTAAACAAATTTAACATATGGAGGTGATTAAAATACCTACTGAAAGAGATGAAAATAATAATGATAGTCAAATTATTCAACCAGTCTATGAGTATATTATACAACCCGGAGATACTTTATTTTACATTTCTCAAAGAAATAACATACCTCTTGGAACATTAATTGCTGCCAACCCTCAAATAAAGAACCCAGACCTTATCTATCCCGGTGAAAAGATTTATATTCCTAAACCCAAAGAAATTCACAAGGGAAAAACTACTTATTATAAACACGAAGAATGGCATTGTTATAAAGTTCCTCCGCAAGGATACTATATAGCAGCAGTTAATATCTCTGATTATAATAAAGGACTAATGTGTGGTGCCTATCTAGAAGTCACTAACTGGCTAAATACTATAAAAGTATTAGTTGTTGATAGTATGGGTAAAGATAAAGACTATATTGATTTAGAAGAAAAGGCTTTCCAAAAGATAACTAGACTCTCAAGGGGTATTATCGGTACCACATGGAGAATAATTCCCTTAGAATTCCCCGACCCTAATGATGATAAAATAAAATATCATTTTGGTTCAGATAGTACTGAATATTATATAAATGTACAATTAAGAAACCACCTCTATCCAGTTAAAAAACTAGAGTACTTTGATAAGAAGAAAGAAAAATATATAAAACTGAAAAGAAGACCAGATGGTATCTTTACTAAAGTTAACCCAAGACAAAAATCCTTCGATTTTAAAATAACTAGTATCTACAATCAAGTAATTATAGATAAAGATATTAAATTAACTCCTGGAAAAACTGTAGTTGAAAATGCTCAATTTAAGAATTTACACTACCCAGAATCATAAAGTTTAAAGTCCAAAAGTAGAAGAGTTCCAGCAGAATATTTAATCTTATCAAAATATTGGAACTCCACCAATAAAGTACAAATTCAAATTTTAAGAGTTTTAAATAACTAACTTAACTTATAAGCTCGTGCTTCATAAGGTCTCAGCTCTAGCTTAGTAATACTCTCATCTTCATCAACTTCATAGTTACTTATTAACAACTCCTTCTTCTCAAAACTAATCTCATTTGATAGAATAAATTCTGCTTCTTCTTCAAAAAGGTTAACGATAACCAATAGCTGCTCATCAGCTAAAGTTCTAGTATAAGCAAAGATTGAGTCATCTTCTGCTAATAACAATTCATAATCACCATAAACGATAATATCATTCTCTTTTCTTAATCGGATTAGCTTCTGATAATAGTAAAAGATAGAATCAGAATCCTTTAATGCATCTTCCACATTGATCTCTTTATAATTTGGATTGACCTTTAACCAAGAGGTTCCAGCTGTAAAGTCAGCATTTTCAGTATCATTCCACTGGATTGGGGTTCTAGCATTATCCCGTCCATTCTTCCAAATCGTCTCCATCATCTCTTGATGGCTATATCCTTTTTTAAGATTATCACGATAGAAGTTTAGAATTTCAATATCATTGTAATTATCAATCTCTTCACCTTGATAGATATAAGGTGTTCCTTGCATAAAGTGTAATAATGTAGCCAACATCTTAGCTGACTCTACACGATACTTCTTGCCATTACCCCATCTTGATACAATCCGTGGCAAATCATGGTTGTTCCAAAATAATAAATTCCAGCCTTGAACCTTAAGTTCAGTCTGCCATTCACTCAAAACCTTCTTTAATTTCTTAAAATCCAAAGGCTTGGGACGCCATTTTCCTTCAATATCATCTCAGTCAATGGTCATATGCTCAAATTGGAAGATCATTGATAGCTCATTACGTTCAAGGTCAGAATATAATTTTGCAATCTCTGAAGTTGCACCCCAAGTCTCACCAACTGTTAAAACATCAGAATTACCAAAGGTTGCTTTATTCATCTCTTGTAATAAAGTATATAGCCTTGGTCCATTTCCAGTAATCTTTTTATCAACTTCTTTACCTATTAATCCATTCTAAAACCACCAATACCTTTTTCCAACCAGAAGTTCATCATCTGATAAACCTCCTCTTGAACCTTAGGATTCTCCCAATTTAAATCAGGCTGACGCTTACTAAAGAGATGAAAATAATACTGCCCAGAATCTTCATCATACTCCCAAGCTGGTCCACTGAAGATTGAAGGTATATCATTAGGTAATCCTCCACCTTTGGGGTCACGCCAGATATAATAATTACGATAGGGATTATCCTTGGACTTTTTTTACCTCAATAAACCATGGATGTTCATCAGAGGTATGATTAACCACCAAGTCCATAATAATTCTAATATCACGTTCTCTTGCTTCTTCAATCAATTCCTCCATATCACCCATAGTTCCAAGTTCTGGGGCAATATCTTGATAATCAGAGATATCATAACCATTATCATCCATTAGTAATTTATAGACTGGAGATCACCAAATTACATCAATGCCTAACTCTTCTAAATAATTCAGTTTGTCAATAATTCCCCGTAAATCTCCAACTCCATTCCCTGTTGTATCTTTAAAGCTTCGTGGGTAGATTTGATATACTACTGCTTCATGCCACCATTTTCTTTCCATCTTTATGCCTCCTAGTAGTTGATTAAGATTAAAACAGTGGAGTTTAAACGTTTAAACTAAAATCAAAAAAATAAAATACTCTTAACGGAGCAGTTCTGAAATTTATTAATATTTTTTCTGATTTTAATAAAAAATCTTGCTACTTTATGTAAAATTATAACATCAGACAATTTTATTGTAAAGGAGATTTTTTTATTTCAGTATAGGTATGATTTACCTCCTTGATCACACCTACACTGACACCTTTTTAATAATCTCTATTTACAACTATATCAGCCAAGTCTATCAATATCTGATGATAAGGATTACCTGCTAAACCTTTAATCTTCTTTTTAGCCTTATTGATATAGGTTTTGGCTACCTTCATGGTATAATCTAAAGAACCATTATTTGTTATAATATCTTTAATTTCTTGATTATTCTCTAATGGATTATCTAATAACTCTGCCAACTTCTCGCCATAGCTACTTTCATAAAGGGTATATAAGATTGGTAAGGTATAGATACCTTGGGTAAAATCATTTCCTTTCGGCTTACCAATACTACTACTACTTTTAGTAAAGTCAAAGAGGTCATCCACTAGTTGGAAGGCCATTCCTATATAACGCCCATAATGACCAAGGTTTCTAACTGTTGCCTTAGGTAGACCTGCACTACCTGCTCCTAAAGCACAGCTTCCTTCAAATAATAGTGCAGTCTTACTCTTAACCCTTTTAAAATAACCTTTATAAGTTACATCTATATTATATCTATCTTGATGCTGTTGAATCTCACCTTCACAAATTTGCTTAATTATATTAGACACTTGCTTTAGCTGTTCATTTGTAGCTTCTCCTGCTAAGATATCAAAGGTCAAAGTAAAGAGATAATCTCCAGCAAAGACAGCTACATCCTTACCATATTTAGATTGTACAGTTTCAGATCCACGCCGTAAATTAGCATCATCTATAATATCATCATGGATTAAAGTTGCCATATGCAAAATCTCTAAAGCAGCCGCTAATGACCATACCTCTTCTCTCTTATATTCACCAAATTTGGCTGTTAACATCAATAAAGCTGGTCTAATTCTCTTACCACCTGATTTAGCCAAATCTGAAATAGCTTCTTGAATCAAGGGCTGCCTACTGACTAAAGTCCCTTGTAAATAATCTTCAAATTGAACTACCTCTTCTTTAATAAGGGGGAATCTATCCCAAAACACTCCACATCACCTACTTTAAATAATTTAGAGATACTAATCCTTAATTTATTAAGCTATATTTATTCTCTTTAGTGATTTTAAACTTATCCTTCAATTTATCTGTAACATAGATTTGATCATCTTCAGTAATCAAGATTGCCTCTACACCATCTAATGTATTAACCAATTGTAATCCCTGTTCTACTCCTAGAATATAGACAGCCGTAGATAACGCATCAGCATCAAAGGAGCTTTTAGCTACAATAGTAGCACTAATAACTCCATTTCTAGCTGGATAACCGGTCTGTGGATTTAAAATATGGTGATATCTAACTCCATCTTCAATAAAATAACGTTCATAATTACCAGAAGTAACCACAGTCTTATCCTTTACATTTACAATACCTATTATTTCACCACGGGTTTTAGCCTTAGGATCTTGAATCCCTACCTTCCAATCAGAACCATCAGGTTTGGCACCTAAGACAGATACATTCCCACCAAGACTGATATAAGCACTCTTTACTCCCTGACCCTTTAATAGTTCAATTACCTTATCAGCAGCATAACCTTTAGCAATCCCACCTACATCTAAAATCATACCTGCTGTTGCTAGGCTAATACTTTTAATTTCAGGATTCAGTTTTACTTGCTTATAATTTACTAACTTCAACTTATCTGCCAATTCATCTTTAGAAGGAATCTGCTGTTCTTCACTACCTATCCCCCATAATTTAACGACTGGACCGATAGTAGGATCAAAGTACCCTTGGCTTAACTTAGCATAATTTAAAGCTCTATCAATTACTCGATAGGTATCAATACTTACTTCTACACCTTTCTTACCAGCAGAGTTGTTGACTTGATTAATTTCACTACCTTTAATATTTAAGCTCATCTTCTGCTCTAACTCATCTATTAAAGTAAAGGCTTCTTCAACTGTACTCTCTACACCTGCACCATAAACCTTCAGTTGAACTATCGTTCCCATCTTATAATCACTTTTAAAACTAGAATCTTCATTTTTAGCTGAACACCCTAATAAAGTTATACTTATCAATAACATAAAGCAAACAGCTTTAAAAGATCTTTCCTTATTTAATTTCACTTTTATCACCACATATCCTTTTTAAAATTTTATGAATAAAACCCAAAATGAGTTAATTCAATAAATAGAATGCTAAGCTCATAATCGATTATAGTCATCCAACTTTAGAGTAAAATTTAAATATACTGTCATATAAGATTATCAATAATCTTACATTATAGGAATGATTTTAATAAATCCTAACGCTTAGGAAAATAAGAATTATTATCATTTCCAAAGTTTATCAAAAACCATTTCTCTTGTCAATTACTTTTAACAGTGATTAAAATATTATTGACACAAACAATTACCTATGTTAACATATTGAATGGAATATAGTAATGATAATCATTTTCTGTTTTTACTAAAAACCATTAATACCTCCTCAATACTTATTGAAAATAGAATTTATATGACCACGCCAATTTTTGATAATTAGTGCATTGCTTCACATATCATCTTAGAATTATTATTAAATCAGTTCTATTTTTAATTACTTTTATCCTGCAAAAATCATAATGTTTTATAAAACTATAAAGGAATTATAAAATTATCAGCGAAATATACTTAATAGAGAATAAATACATTCTCTTAAAATCTTATAATCTTGTTTAAAGGAGGGAAGAGATGAATGAGAAGATTGTTATTCTAGGAGCTGGTTATGCTGGTATTAAGGCTGCTAAAACCCTTAATAAGAAGTTTAAAAAGAATGATTCTATTGAGATTACTTTAATTGACCAGCATCAACATCATATTTTATTAACTGAGTTACATGAAGTTGCTGGTAATAGAATCGATAGCAATGGAGTAAAAGTCTCCTTAACTGATGTCTTTGACAACACTAAAGTTAATCTAGTTCAAGATAAAATTATCAATATCGATACTGACAAACAACAGTTGCTATCTCAAGAAGCTATATATAGCTATGATTATTTGATCTTAGCAGTAGGTAGTGAGCCAACATACTTTAATATTCCTGGCATGGAGGAACATGCTTTTGACCTTTGGTCTTTGGAGGATGCTAAAAGAATTAACGGACATATTCGCACCATGTTCAGTTTAGCTTCTCAAGAGAAGAATATCGATAAGCGTAAAGAACTATTAACCTTTACTGTCGGTGGTGGTGGCTTTACAGGAATAGAAACAGTTGGTGAGATTGCCGAATGGGCAAATGATTTATGTAAGTTATATAATATCCCAAGAGAAGAAGTTAGCATTAAAGTTATCGAGGCTATGGATAAGATTCTGCCTGTACTAAGTAAGAAGCGTATTGCTAAGGCAGAAAGATACCTTAAAGAAGAGCTTGGTGTAGAAATTCTTCTAGATTCTACCATCTGTAAAGTAGAAGAAGATGGCGTAACTATTAATAGTTGTCAACTAGAAGGTAGTCATATTATTGATGCCCCACAAGCGGAAGAATCAAAAATTAGGACCAAAACTCTAATCTGGACTGGTGGAGTTAAAGCTAAGGAATTTGTAAAGAAATTAGGTTTAAAATTAAATCATCGCGATAGGATTGAAGTAAATAATTATCTACAAACATCTATTAAGAACATCTATGCTATTGGAGATAATACCTACTTTGAAACTGAAGATAACTGGGTTATGCCCCAATTAGTTGAAGCTGCTGTACAAGCAGGTAAATCTGTTGCCAATAATATTTATGCAGAGATTACTGGCAAAGAGTTAAAGGAGTTTAAACCACAGTTACATGGAGTAATGGTCTCTATAGGGGCTAATTATGCTGTAGCAGAACTTAAACCTACTCCAAAATTGACTCTTCCAATGTCAGGATTTTTAGCAATGATAACCAAGCATCTGGTTAATATGCATTATTTATTTGAAGTTAATGGTTTGAGTTTGATTTGGGAATATATTGAACATCAATTTACTGATGTTAAAGGAGGTATTGGAATGCTAGTAAGACACTTCTCTAAAAAGTCAGGTACTTACTGGTTAGCTATCTTAAGAATCTTCTTAGGATTAAGGTTCTTAATAGAAGGTATCCATAAAGTACAAGAGGGTTGGTTAACTGGATCTGAAGGACAACTTGTTTCTGGAGCCTCTTCAATCTTATGGAGTGAAGGTACACCTCAAATCTATATTGATTTAATGAAGACCTTTGTTGTTCCAAATCAAGTACTATTCCAAAAAATACTTGTTCTTACCGAATTAGGTGTAGGGCTTAGTTTAATTTTTGGTTGCTTAACAGTCTTAGGAGGGCTTGCAGCAATGGGTATGAGTGCCAACTTTATCATTGGTGCTTTAGGTTCAGAAGCAGGAATCTGGGAGCCAGTCTGGTTATTCTTAATCTCTTTAACTATGCTTTCTGGTGCTGGTAAAGCCTTCGGTCTAGATTATTATTTAATTCCCTGGTTGTTCAACCTATCTAAAAAGCCAGTAAATTATGATAAAAAAATTGCAGCTTAACCTTAATTTTTAATTTTCTCTAGACTAATTCCAACTATTTTCGGTGGTTTACTAGGTTGGATAGTAACGGATTAGCCTAATAAATTATCATCTTTAAGTTAACTATACTATATCATTAAACACTTAGCAACGCTTATAAGATAATATGTGTGACTACAGATATTATCTTGTCTATATTTTATTTATTGGACAAGACAGCTAATTACTTAGAATCTTGTTTTATAATAAATATTATTTTAAGGGGGAAGATAAATATGAAGAAATTTTTTAGTTTAAGTCTAATATTCTTATTATCATTTGTAGTATTAACAGGGTGTGCTGGAAATCAATCTGCTACAACTGAAGGGCAACCTAAAGAAGATGTTGATGCAGTAACAACAGCTTCGATTGTAAGTGATGAAGCTGCTTTTACAAAAGCTATCAGTAAAGATGGTACTTGGATTATTGCTACTTTAAATGATTTAACTTTTGATAAAGAGTTGGTTGTAGAAGGTACTTTCCACAATAAAGGTAAGGCTAGTAATGATGTATATCGTAAAATTGCTCCTTATACTCAAGATGAGAATCACAATATCACTGAAAGCTTTACTATTACTGCTCCTAAGATGATTATCAAAAGCCCTAACACTAGATTCCAAGGTGGTATCTTTGTTGGTGACATTTATGTTGAGGCTAATGGCTTTAATGTAAACAAGGCTACAGTTAAAGGTAATATCTACTTTGCTAAAGATGAGTACAAAAAAAGCTTTGAAGTATCTAATGGTGAGGTAACTGGTGTTACTGAAGTAAAGGCTGATACAGATGTAGTAGCTGCTGCTTCTATTAATATAACAGATGAGGCAGTTTTCAAAAAATCAATTAGTAAAGATGGTAAGTGGATTATTGCTACTTTAAATGATTTAACTTTTGATAAAGAGTTGGTTGTAGAAGGTACTTTCCACAATAAAGGTAAGGCTAGTAATGATGTATATCGTAAAATCGCTCCTTATACTCAAGATGAGAATCACAATATCACTGAAAGCTTTACTATTACTGCTCCTAAGATGATTATCAAAAGCCCTAACACTAGATTCCAAGGTGGTATCTTTGTTGGTGACATTTATGTTGAGGCTAATGGCTTTAATGTAAACAAGGCTACAGTTAAAGGTAATGTCTACTTTGCTAAAGATGAGTACAAAAAAAGCTTTGAAATATCTAATGGTAAAGTAACTGGTGTTACTGAAGTAAAATAATATATATTAACAAAGACCGCAGGTTTGCACCTGTGGTCTTTTATATTTAAACTCTATCAATAATTATTTCATCTAAAGAGAGACGTGGTCTTGGAGCTGGCTTATCTTCCGAATAGCCTATTGGTAATAGTGCCACTGCTTCTATGTTATCATCTAACCCTAAAACTTCGACTAATTTCTGCTGATTAAACATCATCACCCAGCAACTACCCAAGCCTAATTCTGTTGCTTGTAAAATCATATTCTCAATAGCAATAGATAAATTTAAATGTAGATATCTTTTAGTATCCTCTTCACTCATCTTACGACCTCTATATTTAGAAGCATCAAGCTTCTCTAAGGATGTTCCTTTCAAAGCACCTACTTCTTGTAACTCTTGAATTCTATCTGTCATACTTTCTAGAGATTTATAATCAACACAACAAACAATTGTAGCAGGAGCATCTGCCACAAAATCTAAAGTGCATCCCCTTAGCTCTTCTCTCATCTTATCAGATTCTACTACAATAAATCTCCATGGTTGTAAGTTAGTACCTGATGGTGCCAATCTGGCAGCTTCTAAGATTAGACCTAAATCTTCTTCTTTCAATTTATCTGATTTAAAATGCCTAGTACTCCTTCTCTGGTTAATCGCTTCTTTAACATCCACTTCTCATCACCCCTATTTAGTCTTTATGATTCTTTTATGTACTCTAATCTCTTATTATTTCTAGCTTATTAAATCTTTATTAGCAAACTAGATTAATCACCTCCATCTTAGCTCAGATATGTAATATTTTTTATTACATTTATAACAAAAATATTATCCTACTATTTTTAGAAATTCATTGGCAGTAGGATAACTCTAATGTAATTATAATTATTACATTTGTTTTTGTCAAGAACTAATTCTATTTACATCCTCTTTTTAATACATTAAAGATATCTTCGATAGTATACTCTTCTAAAAACTCTCCTACCTTCTCTTCAGCTTTATAGAATATAATATCTAACACATCTTCAATATTTGCACCAATTTCACAATTACAACTATGGCACTTAGGCTTTAAGGTGTTCTTAGATGTTAATCTATAGATATCATTTAAAGAGATTTTATCTGCAGATTGTTTTAATATAAAACCACCTTTAGCTCCCTCTTTAGATTCAATATATCCATTCTTTCTTAATAAACTCAATATCTTTCTGACTCTTACTGGATGAACTTTCATACTCTCTGCCATAGACTTACTTGTTTCCATCTTTTCAGGACTATAAACTAGCAAAACTAAACTATGCACAGCAAGAGCAAAATCACTATTCATCATAATAATATAACCCCTTCTAAAATTCTTTTTTCTTCAGTGCTTAGTATAAAACTTAGAAATAAATATGTCAAGATATTTCATAGGATTCTTTATATATTGTATCAATAATTAAATTAATTTGCTATTTATAAACAAAAATAATTAACTTAATTAAAATCTATAAAATTTTCAATAAATAATTTTAAAAAAAATGGCAAGCAAGTTTGCTTACCATTCTTCCTATTCTAAAGATTAATGATATTTATAGGGATTTTTAGATCGTGGTTTATCAATAATTTCTTTAAATACTATTCCTCTAAGTATATCTTCTTCAAAAGAGTCTAAATCAATTACTTTAAATTCTTTACTATCCTTAATCTTATCTTGCTCTTTCTTATTCTTTTTATCTTTAGTCTTCTTCTCTTTAACAGACTCTTTTTCTTTCTTTTGACTTATCTTATTATAATACTCCTTTTCAATCTCCTGTTGTAGTTTATCCTTTGGCTTATTGATAGGACTATTATTCTTCAAAGGAATCTCAATTGTATTGGTATCAACTTTAGGTTGTTGAGAGACCTTCTTCTCAAATTTACCCTTCTGCTGGTTATGATTGGCTCCTTCTGTAGAACTCTTAATAAATCTGCCAATCCCAACAATTATTATCCAAACTAGAAAGGGCATAATATCTTCTATGAAATCCATTTAAATCAGCCCCTACTCTTTATCTTTTTTCGGAGACTTTTCAGGTGTATTCCCAGAACCTAAGCTAGAGATATTCTCTCTCATCTGAGTATCGGCTTTAAGATTCTGTAAATTCATATAATCCATTACTCCTATCTTACCAGAACGCAGAGCTTCTGCCATAGCTTTAGGTACTTCCGCTTCTGCCTCTACTACCTTAGCCCTCATCTCTTGGACTCTAGCTTTCATCTCTTGCTCTTGGGCTACTGCCATAGCTCTTCTCTCTTCGGCCTTGGCTTGGGCAATCTCTTTATCTGCTTCTGCCTGATCAGTCTGCAATTGAGCACCAATATTCTTTCCTACATCAACATCGGCAATATCAATTGATAATATTTGAAATGCTGTACCAGAATCTAGACCTTTTCCTAATACAGTCTTAGAAATAGAATCTGGATTCTCTAAAACCTTAGTATGGGCTTCAGCAGAACCAACAGTAGTTACAATACCCTCTCCAACCCTTGCTAATACAGTCTCTTCTCCTGCTCCACCAACTAAGCGATCAATATCAGCTCTAACTGTAACTCTTGCAGTCGCCATCACCTGAATCCCATCCATAGCTACTGCAGTTACCACTGGTGTTTGAATTACCTTAGGGTTAACACTCATCTGTACTGCTTCTAGTACATCCCTACCAGCTAAATCAATAGCTGTGGCTTGTTTAAAACTTAAATCAATCTCAGCTCTCTGGGCAGCAATTAAAGCATCTACTACCCTGTCAACATTACCTCCAGCTAAGTAATGAGTCTCCAGCTGTTCAGTAGTTACATCTAAACCAGCCTTATGGGATTTAATCATCGGACTAATGATATGGGTTGGTATAACTCGACGTAATCTCATTCCAACAAGATTTAATAGACTAATTTTAACACCTGCTGCAATAGCAGAAATCCATAGTCCTACTGGAATAAAATAAAAGAACAGAGAAAGAAATAAAGCACCAAATACAATAATAAAAATCGCTAAACCTCCAGTCAACTCTATCACTCCTTATCATTTTTAATACTAACTACTCTTTAGTCCTCATCTTTTACTGCTTTAACAACTATTCTACTTCCTTCAACCTTAATTATCTCTACTTGCTCACCTTTAGCAATAAATCCACCTTCACTAACTACATCTAATCTATTCCTATCAACCTCTATAATTCCTGCTGGTCTTAAAGGTGTTAGGGCATATCCAACTTGCCCCAATAAAGCAATTCCCTTTGGAGCAGCTATATAACCTAAATCTTTAGTCTGGATCTCTTCTAAGGAGATTTTGTGCCATAACTTACTTGCTCCAAAGATCCTCACAAGAATTACTGTTCCGATAACAGATAGAATAAATACAGTAGCTAAGACCATTAAAGCAATATCTGGTGTTGGGAATAAGAAATAAAGACTAGCAAAGATAGCGACCAATCCACCAATACCTGTTACTCCAAATCCAGGTACTACAAATATCTCTAATGCCATCAAAACTATACCTATTAAGAATAGTATCACCAATCCCCAATCTGCTACACCATTGATAATATACCCACTAAAGAATAGTCCCAAACTTACCAGACCTACTGTACCACCTACTCCAAAACCAGGTGCTAAAGCTTCAAAGACTAAAGCCATAAATCCTATAGTTAATAATAAGATGCTGATATTAGGGTTAGTAACTACTCTTGCCAATTTCTCAGCAGTAGTAGCCTCAACCTCTATTACCTTCGCCTCTGATAGATTAAGTTCTTTTAATAATCCTTTAAAATCATCGACTACTAAATCAGCCATCTTATTCTCTAAAGCTTCACTAGCAGTTAGAGTTAATAGCTTATCCTTGGCTATAATACCTTTTACCTCTATATCATCATCTACCATTGCTGCAGCTAAATCAGGATTCTTCCCTCTTCTCTCTGCTATTGCCTTGAACTCTTTACGTAAGGCTGAAATATACTTCTCTTCATTTGGTCTTGTCTCAGCAGCCCCCATACTACTACCAGAAAGCATCACTAGCTTTTCACCTGAGAGTGCAATTAAAGCACCTGCAGACCAAGCCCTATTTGCTACATATGTGACTGTGGGAATCTTTGTAGCAAAGATTGCATCTTTAATCTTAATTCCTGAGTCCACTAGACCACCATAGGTATCAACTTTAAAGATAATAGCATCTGCTCCTACCTCTTCTGCTTCTCTTATTCCTTTTTGAACAAGCTTTAACATTCCAGGATTTACAGTGCCCTGAATAGGTATCTGATATACTAAGTCTGAAGGTCTAGCATCTGCTTTCATTACTACCAATATTGGTAAAATTACTAAAAATACTAGTATAGAAGATAAAATAGTCATCCTTTTTCTCATCTACTCACCCCCTTTTCTAGAATTATTATTAATCTATTAGAATTATTTATTACATAATTATCTAAAAAGATAAAATCACCTTTAAATAAGATTATAAATAATTAATATTATTAGAATTTATGCTAGTATAAGATTAATACAATAGAATGTGATATTGCGACACTTTAGTGACAAGTGACGAGTAACCAGTAAAGGACTTAACTTGTCACCTGTTACTCATCACTCGTTACTGGCTGAATATACCTATTAATCGATATTAAAAACCTCTACTTTAATAATTTACTCAATAATAAAAATCATCCTTAAATCTTTGAGGATGAGGATAATAATTATAAAAAATTTTACTATTGTTATATATTTTATCAGCTTTCATCTGTTAATTTTAAAATATAATTATAAGCTACTAATGCAGCCTTAGAGCCTTCACCTGTTGCTATAATAATCTGCTTAAAAGGAACAGAAGTTACATCTCCAGCTGCAAAGACGCCTTCTACACTGGTTTTACATTCACAATCAATTGCTATCTCATTATAGCAATTTAACTCTAGCTTATCACCAATAAGAGGAACAGCTTTATTCTCCTTATGTGCCTGATTAGCCCGATTTAAATCTGATTTACCTCTCATCTATTTATCTATCTCCTAATAATCCACTACAAAATTTATTCTATGAATAATTACTCTAATATACTACTATTTTCTCTATTCTTCTATATTTTATTTATCAGCAGAGATTTTTGTAATTAATTACTCCAAAATTACATAAAAACAACAGTATTGTTAATAACAATACTGTTGTCCTCTAATTCTGTAAACATCATCGATTTTAGGAGGTGATTTATGGCAAAATTTCTTAATAACAATTCTTATTATCATTATACTTTTAGATAACTCTTTTGTCAATAAATTAAATTTGGAAAAAACAAATTTGCTTATATCTACATTTTAGCAACAATATTATAATCTTTATGAATTTTTATAAATATCATTGATAACCAATATCACTTATGTTATAATTATTAATTGTCGTATAAATAAGAATTATTCTATTAATTAAATCTTTTATCCTAATATCTTCTTCAAGGAGATTATAAGAACTTTAGCTATAGTTTTTAGCTATCTATTAACTATTAAAATTAAAAAATAAAAAAAAGGAGAGATTTTAGTAATGAAATCAACAGGTATTGTAAGAAAAATCGATGATTTAGGTAGAATTGTTATTCCAATTGAATTAAGAAGAACTTTAGGAATCGATATTAAAGATCCTTTGGAAATTTACGTGGATAGTAATAAGATTATATTTAGAAAGTATGAACCAGCTTGTACTTTTTGTGGCAATGCTGGAGATACTATAGACTTCAAAGGAAAGATTATCTGCACCGATTGCCTAAGTGAAATATCTAATGATGATAAAAGTGCTTAATTCTATGACCTAAGTACAGAAGTAGTAGGGAATTCCCTACTACTTCTTAATATGTAATCAAAATTAATCTAACTTCGCTAGCTTATATGCAAAGTAATTATCTATTGTATCATCATAGGATCTAATCCTCTGCTGATAATAATTATACCTACCTAATACTTTAAATAGATAATTATTATATAACTCATCTAAATTTTTAGAACTAGCTTTAGCAAATCCCTGATTATAAGAGACGATAATCTTATCAATATCACCATTATACTTCTTGTAAGCCACTCCTAAATAATAGACAGCAAATCTAATTCCCATATCTGTTGGATTTAAGATTTTCCATTTGTTATAGTTAACATTAATCCTTCTAGCAATCCATTTAGCTGTATCGATTCTCATACTAGCAATCCCAATACTAGCTCCTAAATCATAGTCATCTCTGGAAACAAAATTAGTCTCTGTCTCTAAAACTGCTGTTACCAATAATGGGTCAATATTCACTTGAAAATCCTTCGAATAATAATCTGCCCAATAGATAATCTCTTTAGCATACTCTCTGACCCTAACTTTAGATAAAGTGATATCTGCATTATGAGCTACATTATGAATATACTTAATTCGATAACTAATATAGTTCTCTAAAGCTTGATAATTATAAGCATAAAGGTTGACATTAAAACTAAAAACCATGATCAACACCAACAATATACTCAACCTAACCTTCACTTCTAATACCTCCTGTACTTATAAACTGATTTATCTTATATTTAAATTCACCAATCAATCCTAACCTACTAACCACTACTAAATACTTATACAAGTAAAAAAATAACACTCCATATAATCTTTTATATGTAAAAAATGTATACCAGCAGATTTCATATTATCACAATATTCCATATGTTGTCAACACTAGATAATTTTTGGTTTTCCTCCACCTATAAATCAATTATATTTAATATCTCATACTAAGGTTGAAACTGATAACTTTAAGATATATGAAATAATTAAGCAGTAATAAAATAGAATTATTATTTGCTTAGTTATAAAGTTTTCCATTAAAATTTTAAAAAGGTAATTTTTATAATCGATGTATAATTATAGTATATCAATATCTTCACTCCATTATACACCAGTAACAATAAAATGTTTCAAACTAATTATTCTCTCAAACTTAGGCTTAGATTTAGATAGTTACTCCCTTTACATCAAGCCTTTACTTTAAGTAAGTTATTATAGAAAATTTTAAACCTGCACAAATTCTTTAATTTGAATTTTTGCAGGTAAACTATTTATCCATGTAGAATTAAATTAGTCAGAGCAATTTAAATATAAAAATAAATTTAAGTTCTAGAGGCATGTAAACCCTTATTAATTTTAGGAAAAATAAACCAATATAGTATAATATTTTAAATTTTTTATCCTTTAATTATATCAAGAAAGGAGACTATAATGAAATCTTTTAAGAAAAGATTTTTTATTATAACCTCAATTTTATCAACCTTATTAATATCCTTTATATATAAGTATAATATTTCAAATTATAATCAAATAGCTCAAAAGAAGAATATTGCTCTACATTCTTATATTAATCTTCCTCTTTCTTTTTTAAATGATTATGAAAATATAATGGTTTTTATTATAATTTTAATTCTATTAATATTATTCCTAGTGATGAATAACATCAGATTAAATAGTGTTAAAAACAATCTTTACAAAGAGACAGAGTTTAAAGAAATTATAATTAATACAGCCAGTACTTTAATCTTTATCTTAGATGCAGAAGGTAGAATTATTAGCCTTAACAAATATGCTCAAAAAGAGACTGGTTTTAAAGCTGAAGAGGTAATCAATAAGAGCATCTACGAAACACTTATTGATTCAAAACTCATAAAAAAAGCTAAAGAAGTATTCAACCCTCACTTTGCTAAACAAAAGGTTCGTAACCGAGAATTATCTATACTTTGTAAAAATAATAAGCAAAAGCTTATCTCCTGGAGCATCTCACAGATTGTAAACCTTAACAAAGAAATTGAAGGTATCCTAGCTACTGGAATAGATATTACTAAACATAGACAGGTTGAAGCAGCCCTAAAGTATCAATCACTTCACGATTCATTAACTGGATTAGCAAATCGAGAAGGATTCAGTAAACAGTTTCAAATTGAAGCTGAAATAGCTAAGCATAATAATGAAAAAATTGCTGTCTTCTTCTTAGATATCGATAGATTTAAATTGATTAATGATATTCATGGTCATCAAACAGGAGATCTGATATTATTAAAATTAAGTGAGCGACTACAGCAGACCTTAACCAATAGAGAGATGGTTGCTAGAATGGGTGGTGATGACTTTATTGGAATATTACCACAGATACATAATCATAAACAGGATATTCCTGAAATCACCCATCGTTTAACCAAAGTATTTGATAAGCCCTTTATTATAAAAGATAATAAATTTGTTTTAACTGCTAGTATAGGAATTTCCTTTTATCCTGATGATAGCATCCATGAAGAAACCTTACTTAGAAATGCAGACACAGCAATGTATAAGGCTAAAGAAGAAGCAGGAACTTCATTCCAACTATACAATGATAATATGAATTTACAAGTTAATAAGAAGTTATGTCTAGAGCATAGCCTTAGAAGAGCCATCAAAAATAAGGAACTTAGAGTTTACTATCAACCAATTGTAGACATTAAGACAGGAAAGATAAAAAAAGCAGAAGCCCTAGTAAGGTGGGAACACCCTAAAGAAGGTCTAATATCTCCTGGAAACTTTATACCTTTAGCTGAGGAGACTGGTTTAATCGTCCTCTTAGGAGAGTATGTACTGAAAGAAGCCTGTTTTCAGACTCAAGCATGGATAGATAAAGGCTACCAACCAATAGAGATCTCAGTCAACCTATCTGCCCAACAATTTCATAAATCAAACTTAACTGAAACTGTCAAAAACATCTTAACAGAAACAAGATTAGACCCTAAGCTATTAGGGCTAGAAATTACTGAAAGCTTGGCTATGGAGAATATAGAGTTAACTTGCTCAATTCTAGAAGACTTTAAACAGATGAATGTTAAGATATTATTAGATGACTTTGGAACAGGTTATTCATCTTTGAGTTATCTTACTAAATTTGCTGTAGATATAATTAAGATTGACCGTTCATTTATCAGTAACTTCCATAATAGTAGTAAACGAAGTGCCATTGTATCAGCTATTATAGCAATGGCTAATAAGTTGACGATAAGGACTGTAGCTGAAGGCGTAGAGAATTGGGAAGAGATTAAATTTCTAAATGATTATAAATGTGATGAAGCTCAAGGATATCTGTTCAGTAAACCTGTACCTGCTCATGATTTTGAAGAACTATTAAAACAGAATATAGAATTTAGAGCACAAGCCTTATAAAGAGCCATAAATATGGCTCTTTATAATTTATTATCTAATATTCAAGTAAATACCTAAGAAATTTTTCATCTCTGCTGAATCTATCTGATTCTCTGACTGAATCAGATAATGGTCTCCTTCCAAATCAGCCTTAAAATTTTCAAAACCAACACCTCTTAAATAATTTTCTACATCAGATATACTATCATTTTCAGTTAAAAGTATCTTATTTCCTACAAAATCATTATTGACATAAACATGATATCTATCATGGTATAGCTTCTGCCCATCACCTAGCACCTCTCTATCTCCATAAAGATTAATAGAGAATAATCCACTAAAGCTCCAATGATTATTGAATATGACTATCTTTTACAACCCCTTTCAGATTTTTATTTATACTCTTAATTTTAAGTATATCCCTATTTTATTTATTCAATAAGCTAAAGAACAAAATGAGTTAGAACTTGATACAATTTCTCAGATCAAAGGCAATAACACTGTTATGTTTATTACTCTAACACTGGTTAAAAGGTCTTAAAAACCAATCATAAGAATTGTGAATCTAAGTTTAAGCTTTTACAATGTGAAAAATTTATTAATTATATTACAGAACAGTTCTATGAAAAAAAACATCTCTTGATGCTATATGCTGTCGCACTGTCAGATAACATATTCGTACTGCCCAAGTTCAGCTCTTATCTTAGGCACTTAAATTTGAGTGAGTGACATTATGAACGAAATAGGCAATATTTTGTTATCTGATGTTATGAGCAAAAACCTTAATAAATTAATTCATTATTATTTTAAGATATAATGTAGTTCTACAAATTGATTAAATCATCTTATAATTTTTAATTCTAACTCTAATTCAACATCACTTTTTCTAAACAATAGAACTCCAGTACTAACTACGGTTGGAGCTATATTAATTATAAATTCATTACCATCCATTATAATTTCCGTTCCATCTTCAAGAACATATTTCTCATTACCTTTATGACCTTGTCCCATTTCATGGTATAATTTAGCTGGCATTGTTGCTTTACCTATCTTTACCAATTTCCTCAGTTTATCTCTAGTATAACGCTCTCCTGTATCTGGATCTATTACATTATTATATTCATTTCTATTTAGATGCCAAGCAGGTGCCCAACTTATTGGTAACAATGGTATATGACCACTAGGGTCAATATATTTTAAAGGAGAATTCATTACGTTCTGACTCTGTGGATTGTCCAATCTTCCTCTATATGTATCCTCTCTCGTAAACCTACCAATCTCAGGGTCATAGTATCTCGCACCATAATAATACAGCCCTATCGACACAACTTGCTTCTACCCTGTATACTTATAACTCTCACCACTATCATTCTGTACTTCAATTTGATTAGGTCTCGCTAAATCTCCACCAAAAGGCAAGTAATCTTGATCCATGATTACTTTACCACTAGCATCAGTCATCAGTTTCGTTGAGCCTAGGTTATCTTGGTGGAAGTAAGTTATCTCTGTGCTTACTCCCACAATACCATTAATTTTGGCATATTGCTTGTTCAGTGCAAAAATATAAAAAGTATATGCACCTTGTTCATCCTCAAAAATTACCTTGCCACTGACACTATAGACGAAGTTAGTCTCTTTGCTATTGCCATCATGAGTATGTTCTATTGCTTTAATTCGCTTATCGTCTCCATCATAACTGAATTCTACGATTAACTCTTCATTCTTATAAACTCTGCTCAATCTATTCTGGAGATTATACTGATACTCCCAGTATTCTACTTCCTCACCACTTGTTTCAGTAGAGGTTACTTCTCCATCTTCTATACTATAGGTATTCTTTTTTTTATCAGATTCCCTGCATCATACTCTAATAGCAGTAATGAATAACTAGTAAATATCTAAAAAAAGACAACCTTTTTATAGGTTGTCTGATAATCTAATCTTCAATACTATTTCTTAAATTTTGTATTTCTTCTTTAGATAATCCACTTGCTTCAATTATTTTATCTATTTCTACCCCCAGTTTAAGTAGATTATTTACCATCTCTTTCTTTCCTTCTTCTACTCCTTCTCTTCTCCCCTCTTCTCTCCCTTTCTCCTCAGCCTTCTTCAGCGCCATCTCTTCATCTCTTAACCATTTTAACCTAGCTTCATATAATTCACGTTCATCCTCATTTAAATACATTGCATCCAATACTCTAATCGCCTTTTCAATACTTTTAATCTCAGCTAATTGAGCAGGAATCTGATTTTTATTGTATTCGTGGGCTCTCTTTAAAAACTCTGTCCATCTATCTAAAGCAGTCTGTACCTCACTTAAGTCTTTATTGTACTTCTCTAGCTCAATAAAATGTATCTCTAAATGATCTATTAACTCTTCTTTAGACTGAGTATTGAATAATTTATAGACATTATGATAATCTTCTTCATCTAAACAGTTAAAGTTTAAAACATTAATCACTATTGTCTTTTCTAATTTATCATAGTTAACTCCCGACTCTAGCTGACCTGTATATAATCTAGCCCAGTAATATAAGGCTCTTTTGTCATAATAATCTTGGTCTGTAATCTGCATCTCGATATTATACCAGACTCCCTTTTCATCTACTGCCTTAACATCAAGGATTGATAACTTGTCATTTTTAAAGCTTTTAGAATTATAAGGGTTCTTTAAAATTATATCTGTTATCTGATCTTCTTCATCTAAAACAGAATTGATAAAAGAGATTAAAATATTTTTATTCTCTTCACTACCGAATAACTTTTTAAAAGCAAAGTCTACCCTAAGATTTAAACGACACATCTTTGTTAAACCTCCTTTGGACAATGATAGTTTAATCTTTATTACTCTCTTTTAAATCTTCTATTTCTTCCTTAGATAATCCACTTGCTTCAACTATTTTATCTATTTCTACTCCCAATTTAAGTAGATTATTTACCATTTCTTTTTTTTCTTCTCTTCTACCTTCTTCTCTACCCTTTTCTTCAGCTTTCTTCAATGCCATCTCTTCATCTCGTAACCATTTCAATCTTGCTTCATAAAGCTCACGTTCATCTTCATTTAAATACATTGCATCAAGTACCTTAATCGCTTTTTCTATACTTTTAACCTCTGCTAATTGAGCAGGAATCCAATCTTTATTATATTCATGAGCTCTTTTTAGAAATTCTGTCCATCTATCTAAAGCAGTCTGCATTTCACTTAAATCTTTATTATACTTCTCTAACTCAATAAAATGAATTTCTAAATGATCTATTAACTCTTCTTTAGATTTAGAATTAAATAATTTATAAATATTATGATAATCTTCTTCATCTAAACAATCAAAGTTAAGTACATTAATTACTATCGTCTTTTCTAATTTATCATAGTTAATTCCTGATTCTAACTGTCCCGTATATAATCTAGCCCAGTAATATAAGGCTCTTTTGTCATAATAATCTTGGTCTGTTATCTGCATCTCAATGTTGTACCAATTGCCTTTTTCATCTACTGCTTTAACATCAAGGATTGATAATTTATCATTTTTAAAGTTCTTAGAATTATAAGGATTCTTTAAGACTAAATCTTTAATCTGCTCCTCTTTATCTAAAACCGAATTGATAAAAGAGATTAAGATATCTTTATTCTCTTCACTACCGAATAACTTTTTAAAGGCAAAGTCCACTCTTGGGTTTAAACGACACATTTTAATTAAACCTCCTGTTTTACAATTATGTTTTAATTATAACATAATGATTATGATAAATGAAGATGGATTCAATTTTCAATTAAAACTATAACACTCGTTATTTATAAATTCCAAATCTTTGAATCATTTATATTCCCTAGATAAGTATCATCAGTAATAAAATGAAAATTAATAAAACAGTTGATTCTTACTGCTGAACTTATTCAGGAGCTTAGTATTTCTGAAAAACTCATAGAATGATTTTTTAAAAATAGTTGTTCTTAGGTAAACCTTCCTATTTTCTAATCATAACACCATAACAAAGTTGAGAATTAAAAATTTTAAAGAACTTAATTCTCAATTCTACATTCTGCATTCTCAATTATCTTTATTATGTACTCACCTGTAAGTTTCGCTATCTTATCAAGGATTCCTTCTTCCATGGTAGTTCTAGCAAATGGTGTATACTCGGCACTTCAGACTGTCTCGCCATCTGCATTTGTAACTAAGACTCTACTTCCTAGATAGTCGGTATGGTAGAAATATTTCTTGGTCTCGCCAGAATTTAAATCTCCATCTATCCTCGCAAAGTGTTTACCTGCTACATAGATATACTCTAGGTATTTACCGTTTTTCTGCTCATAGAGGAGATTTCCGCTTTGAGTAAAGACATAATAGGTTGTCTTTACTGGACTTTCTTTCTTGATTCTCAGTCCTGCTTCATCATACACATATTCTGCGACTACTTGATTGTTTTTGCTGAACTTGACTAGTCGATTCAGTAGGTCATACTCATACTCCCAGTACTCTTCTTGGTCAAAGATTATACTGCCATCTTCTGCAAGGGTATAACCTCTTCCTTTCCTAATCAAGTTACCATTATCATCATACTCAAAGCCATACTTACCATTAGATTTTAGTAGGTTTGAATTTGGATAATATTCATATCCTCTCTCTACTGCATATCGCTGAGTAATAACTTCATTAGTTCTATTTCCTACTTCATCATAGCTATATTGCTCATATCTATTCTCTACATAATAGTAGACCTTGATTATATCTTCAGCTTCATTGACAAATTGAGCTAGGTTAACAGGGTTAAACTCTGTATCTCGATCATCAAAGTAACTCTTAACCTTCAGATACCTTGCTTCCACTGGTTGGTCTAAAACTATCACTATCTCTCCTGAACCTTTAGCTACAAAGTTCCAATTCTCAACCTTAGTATACTGATAATTATCAAGGATATATTATACTTCTAAGTTCCTCTTATCTACTCGGTGCTCCAAGCTCTTAGGTGTTAACTCTACCTTAGATATCTTGCATTTGCCTAGTAGGTCTACTCCAATACTTCCTGCTCCATAGTCAAGCTCAATTGCCTCTGCTTGATCTGCTAAGATCTCTAGAGATTTCTCTCCTGAATAATCTGAGATCGTTCTACCTATCTTCTGCTCTTCTTCATCAGAATTATTTTCAAACTTCCCTTTTAAACTAGCAAAGATTAAACGATTTAAAGCATCATACTGATAGGAGTTGTCATTTTTAGTGATGATATTATTAGCATCATCATAGCCTAACTTATAACCTTTTAATAAGTTTTCTTGATTATTATAGTTTAAGTCAGTTAAACGACCATTTGTATCATAAGCATAGCTTGTTGAGATACCATTAACTGCTGTTAAAGTCTCCAGCATCCCTCTAGTATTATAGACTGGTGCTTGGTCAATACAGCCTAGGACTTTAGTTAATTGTCCTAATTTATTATAATCATAGCTTACTGAGTTTTCTGTTGGACTATTAACTTTTGTTACTCTACCCATTCAAAGCAGTGACGAGTAAATATTAAGATATAGTAACTGAAACATACTAGAACTTTTCACTATTACCCTCTGGATAAATGATTTTAGCTACTCGATTCAAGTCATCATATTCTTTAATCGTTATATTTACTGCTAAATCTTTGATTTTAGTCTAATTTCCAGTTTGACCATAAAAAAACAACCCTTTTAAGAGGGTTGCTACGGTTTTAAATTTCTTTTTTTATCTTTTCAATTTCTCTCTTATTTAAACTTGTCATCTTTACTATTTCCTCAACACCAATCCCATTTATCAACATACTTTTCACTATTTTCTCTATACCTTCTCTTATACCTTCTTCTCTTGCCTCTTTTGCAGCTCCTTTTATATTACTTATCTGATCATGTATTGCTTTTTGCCTACTCTCATAAACTTCTCTTGCCTTCTCGTCATGGCTTAACACCTCTAAAGCTTCAGCAGCTTCTTGTAATTCTTTTATTCTCTCTTCAATCACTTTGACCACCTCACTTTCAGGATTCTTCAAAAATAGTAACCATGGTAGCAAAGCATCCTTTTCAACTATATTTATCTCTTTACCTTTAAATTGCTCTTCATCTAACTTCGGTAATTCAATAAAATGTATCTCTTGCAAATCAGTTAATACTTCATTTGTTTCTTTTTCCTTTAAAATATAAGTATTATGATATCTACTATTACTTAGCAAATATTCAAAATCTAAAATATTTATCGTTACTGTTTTCTGTAACTTATCATAGGGATCTCCTGCTTTCATTTGTGACTCAAATAACTTACTCCAATAATACAAGGTTCTTTTCTTCATATTGTATTGATTTTTTAATTGTATCTCTATATTAACCTTCATATTATTATTAGTTGTTGCCTTAACATCTAACCGAGAAAATTTATCATCTTCCCAATCTTTATCTATATCTGGATTTTCTATTTGTACATCTACTATCTCTTCTTCTGTTCCTTTACTTCCAAAAACACCGTTTAAAAAAGCTATTAAGATTTCTGGATGTTTTTGCGAACCAAATATCTACTTAAATACAAAATCTATTTTAGGATTCATTAATCTTTCAGACATTTTAACTACTCCTTTATCTAATCTATGCTTATTTTTATTATAACTTATTTTAAAGTAGATTAAAAGATGATATTCATGGACTTATTGAGAATTAATAATTAAAGATTTTAAAAAACTTAATTCTCAATTCTATATTCTGCATTCTCAATTATCTTTATTATGTCCTTACATGTAAACTTCGCTGCTTTATCAAGGACTCCTTCTTCAATCGTCAGTCCACTGAATGGTGTATACTCGGTACTCCAGACTGTTTCTCCACTTTCGTTAGTTACTAAAAATGCACTTCCCAAGTAGTAGGCTAAGCTTCTATTTGTTCATTTAGTAACTTCTTCTCTATATCTTAAATAATAAAGGATAGCATTCCTCTATAGAAATACTATCCTTTAAGTTATAATATTACTGTTTTAATTTTTAGACAATTATTGTTCCTTATACCAATCATAATCAAAGTAAAGTAAATAAGTCTTCTCTAAATCACCAAATTGTTTCTCTATATATTCTTCTAAATTCTGCATACCTTCTTTTTCATATAAAACATAATCATTATTCATAAACCACAACCCGTCACATTCATCACAGACATAAATATCTAATTTATCTCTATTTAGTCTAGTTTTAAATATAGGTCCATTTTCTTCACAGAGAGGACAATAAACTTTTCCATTAATTAATTTCATGCCGTCAAATAATTTGATACTTTTTTTTAAATCACTCATACTCAATCTCTCCTTCTTATTTATTAGAAGTAATTTTGGGGTTTTTAATGGGATAAGATGAAATAATATCAGATTATAAATACAGTTTTATATGGTTAATTTTTCACGTTTCATATATTTAATTGCATTCTCAATATCCATCTCTCTTAATTGTTCTAAATGACGAACAAGTTTATGCCATGATACAGGATGTGCAGCACGACAATGTTCTTCGCCTTGCCAATCAGTTATTACAATATAATAATTTTTTTCCCCTTGATATCTATCTCTTCTTCTATCATAATGTTCAGCATTCTCTATTCTAATTACTACTTTTCTATCACTAGGAATTTCTCTATATACAGCTACTACCTCTGCATCACACTTTGGACATCTATGCATTTCATAATAATCTTCAATATTTTCATTTTCATCCATTAAAATAGACTTTCTTGGATGTGCACATTCACAAATAAACTTTGTTCTAATTAACATTATATCATCTCCCTATTTATCATAATATAAATGTAAATCAATATCTGCATCTTTAAATTCAACATTGAAATGTGGTCTTGTATCTAAATCATGACCAAACATATCATGTCTCCAACCTACATTTCCATCTATATCAAATTTATAATAAACCCTACTTGAATTTCTTAATTTTAATTTAGTATAATCATCTACATGACTTGGAAATCTATATTCATCCATATATTTTACTTGAGGCATATTCCCCAAATTTCCTGCTACTTCTGAAGCTGCTTGCTTAGCAGCTCTTTGACTTGGAAATTTCGCACCATTGTCAAGTAACTCTCCTCCATGACGCTCTACAGCACTTTCTAAAAGATATATGCTTTATGACGTGCGGCTTCCACGCTTTTGTGAAGTCGATTTACTGTTCCAGTATTATCTACATCCAAATTATTAAACTTATTAACCAAACCACTATTCTTAGCAGCATCAGCAACCTTATCTAAAGCTTCCGCTCCTGCTCCTTCAGCTAAAACATCCATTCCTATATTATTAACTCCACGTCCTAATACATAAGCCTGTTCTTCAGGTGATAATTGCTGGAATGCATTATACTTAGAAGTTGCTAAATCCACACCATCTTGATAGATTTGACCTAAAGAATTGGAAGTAACATATCCATAGGCTTGTTTTCCTGTATTATAAGCACTTTTAGCTGCATTAATAAAATTATCTATTGGACAATTTCTGCATTATACAGAATCAATAGACATATTATAATATATTTAAAAAAACCTTGAAAGAGCATAAAACAACTCAATCAAGGCTAATAAATTTTATTGTTAAAACTTTTTAAGATTCAAATGTGTTTTTTCTGGAAAAGAGCCACCTTCGCGAATTAAACATTTTGCTAACCTTTGGGCGGCCCTATTAAAATAAAATTTACTTGAATCATTAGAATCTACTGGTTCAATTTCTGCAAATATTTTTGTTTTTTTATTCAATTCTATCTTTCCCATAATACTTTCATCAGGACCAAAATTATAAGTAACCTTCTCTTCATCTTCAAACTCTTTTATTAATACTACAAATGCTCCCAAAAAATCCCCTCCTATTCAACTTCCCATGAACGTCCTGATTTTATAGCAGCATCATGAGCAGTTCTATAATCAGTTCTAAAACTATTAATTAATACTAAAGCATTATTAATAATTCTATCTCAATAGGGAATTATTTAACTCATCAGAAATCTGACTTCCTTTGATAAATTATTAATACAACTACATATAACGATTTTAAAAATCTACTACCTAATTAATTTGAACTTGGGAATTATATTACTAATTTTTTCTGAGTCGAAAGACACTAAATTCTCATTTTCAGGAACTCTTACTCTTGATATATTTATTCCTTGTAAGCAATTAGCACACCAAATTGCTAAGTATCCTATTCGCGTCTTTTCATCTCCAACATACTGATACTTAATATGATTTGCACCACATTCTGGGCAAATTAATTTATTTTTTTTATTAGAGTTTAATATATTTAATTCTATTTTAATCCATTTATCCCGTTTTTTCATAATTATTTCCCCTTATTATTTAAATAATGATCCCACCACATTTCTTCGGATCCATATGCTGCTTTTTCAAATTTATTCAATGTTGTAGTATCTTTTGGCTTACCAAAAATACTCTCTTGATAAATATGCATTCTTTCATGTCCTAGTGTTTTAACCAAGTTTTCTCTACTAGAAAAAGCATCTGGATATAATTGTATTCTGTTCCCTCCTGCATATCCATATAAATCTCTCCCCATTAAATCAGGATCTCTAACAATTTTAACTTTAACCCCTTTTAAACCTATACCAGCTTTTTTAGCCGTCTTTTTGACATGCCTTAATTGCATTGGCTCAGATAAACCACTAAATTCACCAGTATTTTTAGTTCTTCTATATAATTCAAACTGATTTGCTCCTTCTACATCCAAATTATTAAACTTATTAACCAAACCACTATTCTTAGCAGCATCAGCAACTTTATCTAAAGCTTCCGCTCCTGCTCCTCCAGCTAAAACATCCATTCCTATATTATTAGCTCCACGTCCTAATGCATAAGCTTTTTCTTCAGGAGATAATTGCTGGAATGCATTATAATTAGATTTTGCTAAATTCACACCATCTTGATAGATTTGGCCTAAAGAATTGGAAGTAACATATCCATAGGCTTGTTTTCCTGTATTATAAGCACTTTTAGCTGCATTAATAGAATTGTTTATTGGATCTCTTGCAAAATCTACAACTCCTTTACCTGTGTCAACCCAACTATCTCCAACACCTTTAAAATATGCTCTAGTTCTTGGATTATTGAATGATTTAATCTCCTGAATTCCATTCCATAAAACATTAGTCATAAACTCATGGAAAGGATCTCGGCGTGAATTACCACTAGGATCAGTGTATCTTAACGGATTATTAGTCACATAAATATACAAGTGTTGTGTCTGTGGCTTATCTAGCTCCCCTCGATAACTATCCTCAGTTACAAACCTACCAATCTCAGGGTCATAGTATCTCGCCCCATAATAGTAAAGTCCTATGCTTACTACTTGTTTTTGACCTGTGTATTTATAGTTCTCACCACTATCATTCTGTATCTCAATCTGATTTGATCTTGCTAAATCGCCACCAAAAGGCAAGTAATCTTGATCTATGACGACTTTACCACTACTATCAGTCATCAATCTTGTTGAGCCTAGATTATCATGATGAAAATAAGTTATCTCGGTACTTACTCTCACAATACCATTAATTTTGGCATATTGCTTATTTAATAAAAAGGTATACGTGGTAAAAGTAAATTAATCGGCTACCTAGAGGGATAAATCTTCTTTTAATTAACTAGACTATTTTTTATCCTTATTTAAAAATAGTGGTTGTCAAAGACAACCACTATTTCCATACTATTTACGATTCTGGAAACTCAATATATTCACTTTTTATCGCATCTGATAACCAAACTTTATCATTCCCTTTATAAAAACCTACCCCATTTTCCCATGCTAACTTAGCCTTAACAGTTAAAATAACAGGTTTTTTATCCCTTCTTTTTCCCACCTGAATAGCCGTCTCTATGTCTATTGATAAATGTACGTATTGCCTATCTTGTGGCAATAAACCATTTTCTTTTATAGATTGAATAAATCTCCTTGCAGTTCCATGATATAAATACTGAGGAGGTTCTATTGCATCCTTTTGTATCTTTGTAGATATCGAGTGACCATATAAAGCTCTTATTTTATTATTTACTATTTCATGACGTTTCTTATCAGATGTTTCTATCATTTTTACTAAATCTTCTGCTTCAAGAAATTTAAATTCTTCTTTCTTTTTCAAAGCAATCAATAACTCTTCAAGATTAACCGAGCCATTATCATCAAGTTCTAACCCATATTCTGATGGTGAATGTCTTAATGCATAAGATATCTCTTTGCTTAACTTTAAATAATTTATTCTAATCACCTCTCTAAACGGCTTTACTTATTATACTCTATCATTTCTTTAATAGCTGATTGAAGCCATTCCCAAAAGTCATTAAATTCTTTTCTTTGCTCATATCCTTTAGAAGCAAAATCATGTATAATTTGTACTCTTTCTCCCTTATCTATTTCAAAACAAGCTATATCATCATTATCATCTCTTCTAGCAAATGGTATTAAACTCCTATTTGGATACCTTTTTTTTAATCCTTTCATTCTTGTCTGCACTTGTTCATTATCCATAATGTACCACAAATCAAAATCTACTAAATTTAATTCAATAACTTTTAAGAATGAATCTGGATATTTAAAATCTTTACCTAAAATCTCTTTTGACCATTCTAGTTTCATATCTATTTACCCACCTTTTCTATTTCAAATGAACCGAATGGATTATTATTTCTAAAAGAAGCTTTTTGCTTACCAACTCTTAGCTTAATTGCATCATCCCAAGTTTGAGGAACACCTTTTTTAGTTGTAAATCTCTTAATAAATGCCTCTGGTAATAAATCATCTGCATTTTATAAAATAGTTTATATTTAAATATTATACTACTTAACTATTGCCTAAATTTACTCTAGAAAATAAGCACCTAATATTAGGTGCTTATAACTAAATATCTACTATATAGTTAATTTTTCACGTTTCATATATTTAACAGCCTGTTCAATAGTCATGTCTCTCAGTTGTTCTAAATGACGTACAAGTTTATGCCATGATACAGGATGAGCTGCACGACAATGTTCTTTCCCACTAAAATCAATTATAATAATATAATACATTTTTTCTCCTTGATATTTCTTTAAATCATTATCATAAAATACTCCATTTTCTATTCTAATTACTGCCTTATCATTCTCTGGTCTCTCTCCTACAGCCACTGCTCTTAATCCACATTTAGGACATATCATCATTTCATCTGTTACTTCTTCATTTTCATCCATTAAAATACTCCAAAGTGGATGGGGATTTTCACAAACAAATATCTTTCTCACTAACATATTAGCATCTCCTTACTTTTTATAATATAAATGAAAGTTAAATTTGGCTGGTTTAATTTCTACATTAAAATGTGGTGAATCAACATAACATCTGGAAATACATGACCAAATATATCATGTCTCCATCCAACAGTCATATCTTTATTCCATCTTGCATAAATTCTTTTAGAATTACTTATAGCATCTCTTGTTTGCCAGTTTAAATCTAGATTTTTAATATCATATCGATTCATATTCCACCTAATTGTTTCACTGCCTAAATCACCAGCAATCTCAGATGTGGCTTGTTTTGCTGCTCTTTGGCTAGGGAAAATTGCTCTTTGATCTCCAGTAATCATCCCTTTATGTCGCTTTACAGCTTCTGTAAAACGTGTATATGCTGGATGAATATCTCCACCAACAGCTCTTGGATAATATTTATTATAATTATATTCAGCACTCCATTTACCCAATTCATCAAAAAATCTAGCTTCAGATGCTAAATTATCAAGCTTAGCTACTGACTTACTTGCTTTATATTCTCCATAAGCTGCAGCACCTAGTTCTACAAACCCTGCTACTTCAACACCAGTTTTAGCTAACTTAATGCTTCTTAAATAATTAGCTTCCTTAGATGTAAGTTGCCATTCAAAATATTCATCACTTTGTCTATAATGATTTAACAGCCTATCTGTATCACTATCAAAGAAGTGTTTTACTTCATTTAAGCCTTTCATATAGTCCATGAAAGTTAATTCTCTTGCTGTTCTATCCCAAGGCAACTCACCTTTTTCGGCTAAATCATCTAACGCTTCTCCTATACCCAAATAATCATGTCCATCTGGGTCTGTATATTTCAATGGATTATTCAGCACATACAAATATAAGTTTTGATTTTGCGGTACATGGAGTCTTCCTCGATAACTATCCTCTCTCGTAAACCTACCAATTTCAGGCTCATAGTATCTCGCCCCATAATAATAAAGCCCTATCGACACTACCTGCTTCTGACCTGTATACTTGTAACTCTCTCCACTATCATTTTGTATCTCAATCTGATTCGGTCTCGCTAAGTCTCCACAAAGGGCAAGTAATCCTGATCCATGACTACTTTAGCACTGGTGTCCGCCTTATAAATGTAATAAGATTAATAATACCCAGAGAAAATAATTCTCTGGGTATTATTCAACAACTACTTTTTAATCTACATTGAATTATATAGAGTTCTTTTTATTATTATACCACTCTTCAAATAATATATCTACAACAGCTCCAATAGTTGCTTTATTAAAATTGCCTCCTATAGAATAGATTTTATTGACTACTTCATTAACTTTTCTATCTACTTCTTCACTATTAATTTCAACACCTGACTGGTGATTTTTTATCTTATTAATAACTATTTGTTTTGTGATTTTTAAACTTTCCTCTGGTATTTTATACATTATCGTCTCCCCTTATAAGAAAAATATCTTTTAAATAATTTTTGAAATCTAAATTCTATTCCTTTGATGTAGGTAAATAATATGGAATTTTTTCTAAGCTATCTAATTTTATGGCTTGATTAGTAATCGCTTGTGTTGCACCTCCAGAACCAAACTGAGGAAAATCTTTAGTAAGCGGTTCTAAATAATTTGCATTTCCCCAATTTCCATAAGGAACTTTTATATCATCAATAATTTGTAGAGTATCAAAAGAACCTTTTATAGACGCATCATGAGGAACTTGTAATTTACTTTGACTAGCTATATCATAATTATCAAAACTAAAATAAGTTCCATTTAGATTCTCTGGTATTAATTTAGTCTTTTTCAAATCATCTATATAAAATGCATTCTCAGACATATATCGATACCCTGTCGAAGGCACAGCTTCACCATCTGGTTTTACATAAAAATCAGCTTTTCCTTCTACATCCAAATTATTATCAACTTGCTTAGCAAGACTATTTGTAGAAATAGCATCATCTAATAAATTACTTGAACTACCTTTATTCATTGTTCCTAATACACCACTAACCCAACCTGCTACTTCAAAATTATTCATCCAATGCTGAGCAGAGAATGGATCTTCTGGGTTAAAAGCTCCTTTAACTGTATCGGCTGCTCCAATAGTTAGCCAGTTAGCGAAATCGTATGGTGAATTCATCATTTTAGATGTTCTCTCATTTGCTCCCGATACCATTGCGTCTAGCATACCTATTGTCATATAATTAGCAAAATTATATGGAGAATCTAAAGCATGTCCAGCTCTATCCATAGCACTATTCCAGAATCCTTTTCCTATTTCTACAAAACTATTTAGTGATTTGGATATTGGATTTTCTTTAGTATGACCCGTTGGGTCATTATATTTTAGAGGATTATTGAGATATAGATTTAAGATCTGTAGTCTTATAATTTCTCCCCAATAGCTATCCTCAGTAATAAACCTATAAAAATAAGGACATTTGTGCTGTATTGATCAGCTAAATGTCCTTATTATTTATGCAATAATAATTAATAATTTTTTCTAATTATAATTTCCAAGGTGAATATAATATTAAAACATCCCTTGCCCTCAAAGGCTCTAATAACCTTCTAAAATATCCAACTGAAACATTCTCACTCACTAAAGTTGGAATAAATTTTAAAGTAGGATAATATGAACCAACAGTTCTAGGTTGAATGAATAAATCAATCTCCCTTAATATTTCTATCAATTCTTCTATTGACTTCTTCTCTTCAGCTAAAATAAGCATACTACGGGAATGCCTATCAAACATTAGCTCTAATTCTATTTCATTAAGATTGGAAATATTTTTAATATATAATTCTTTTACTTGATTACATTCAACCCAACCATTTTTTTTAAGTTTGTTTTCTTTAAACATCCTTTGAATTTTAGTTAACTTATCAGAACGATTTGCTAAAATACATGAATAAATAAAATAATTATCATTACTTACTTTAATAAAATCACCTATATTTGTTTTTTCAATTATATACCTATTTAACAATCTTATATCATCTGGCGGATTTATAAATCCCCAATTATTTTCATCTTTTATCTTTACAAATCCAAAATTACCCTTATTAATACTAGCGGGTTCATGTTTTTCATATATTTTTTTCATCTACTATCACCTCTTGTTAATAATCAATAATTCTTGGTCCAATCATGATCACTCGGATAAAAATAATGATGACTTTCCGTACCATTTTCAGTCTCTATATAAACATTATAATGTGGAGGAGTATTTTCTGCTTTATGCCCATACATGTCATGAGCAACTTCTCTACCATTATGAGATGTCCATATAGGTCTCTTTACACTATTTCCTAACCAAGGATCACGTGAACCTATTGAAAAATCTACCAATTCAAACTTATCTATTTTACCATGTTTCCCAATACTAGCATGCCGAAACGCTGCCCTTCTTGCTGCTTTTTCTGAAGGCCATATATAACTATTAGGTGGTAGATTATAATCAGGTCTAGCAAATATATCTCCATCAAAGGCTCCCTGCTTACTCAACATAAGATTATCATCAGTACTTCTTTCATTATAAGGCATACCCTCTACATTAGGCCCCGTTAGTGATTCTGGTGCTGGCTCCATACCGGGAGTAGACATATCAACGTCATGGTTTGCTGGAAATGGATTAAATATATTCTTACTACCCGTTGTAGTTGGAAATGGTAGAATGTTAGGTTCTGAATTCTCTGTTGGTTCTAAAACTTCAGGTTCAACTTTTGGGGTATCCCTTGTAAATAAATTCTTTACGAAAGAAAATGCTCTAACATTACTCACAACTAATGTAGAAACTAATTGTTTCTGTGCTTCCCTTAATTTTTGTGCACCTCTCCATAAAGCATTTGCAGCTTCATCATGAGCCTCTTTAGACTGAGGTGTCGCAAAAGGACCCACACTAGTAATAAATTGAGCAAGAATACCTGTATTTCCTGTAGGATCTACATACTTCAATGGATTCTGCGTTACATAAATATACACATTCTGACTCTGCGGATTATCTAACTCACCACGATAACTATCCTCAGTTATAAATCTTCCGATACTAGGATCATAGTATCTCGCACCATAATAATACAGTCCGGTACTCACAACTTGCTTCTGCCCTGTATACTTATAACTTTCTCCACTATCATTCTGTATCTCAATCTGATTCGGTCTCGTTAAATCGCCACCAAAAGGAAGATAATCCTGATTCATAACTACCTTACCACTAGCATCAGTCATAACTCGTGTACTTCCTAAGTTATCTTGGTGGAAGTAAGTTATCTCTGTGCTGACTCCGACGATACCATTAACCTTGGCATACTGCTTGTTCAGTGCGAAGATATAGGATGTGTAGTCTCCACTTTCATCCTCAAAGATTACTTTACCACTGGCACTATGGACAAAGTTAGTCTCTTTCACACTACCATCATGAGTATGTTCGATAATCTTGATTCGCTTATTGTCTCCATCATAAGTAAATTCTGCGATTAACTCTTCATTCTTGTAGACTTTGCTTAATCTATTCTGTAGATTATACTCATACTCCCAGTACTCTATTTTCTCACCACTTGTTTCAGTAAAGGTAACTTCTCCATCTTCTATACTATAGTTATTCCCTTTTTTGATTAGATTTCCTGCTTCATCATAGACGTAAGCATATTCTCCATTGCTCATTAGCCTGTTAGTACCTTCATAGTAAAAGTAATTTGTCTCTTCTACTGTGCCTGCAATTAGTTTCTTGCTCAGTCTGTTTCCTACATCATCATAGTCATAAACTAAAGTAGCCTCTGTTTCTCTACGATAGACCTTGATGTAGTTCTTTAAGATATTTGTAAACTCACCCTTGTTAACAGGGTCAAAGTCAATGTTTCGGTCATCATATTTACTATGGATTTTTAGATACTTAGCTGTGATTCTATCTGGGATGATAATAGTTATATCACCTTTATAGTCCTGTTGATACTCCCAACTATCTGGATTTAGTTTAGTGTAGCTACTATTATCACTACTATAATAGATATCCAGTGTTCTCTTACTAATTCTATGATTAGCCATTCCAGTAGTCTTCAGTTCTATCTTACTTATCTTCTCAACCTCTGAGCCAAAGGAGACTCCGACACTACCAGAATCATAATCTAAGGTGATATCTTCAATCTGATTTACTAAGACATCTATTCCTTTACTACCATAGTAATCTGATAGAATATGCCCCACATCACCTGGATTATCGACATAGAAGTCACCTTCCACTTGAGCTGATACCAGTCGATTCAGTCCATCATACTCATAGACGTTATTGTTACGACGGGTTACATTGCCTGCTCCATCATATTCATAATCAAGACTTAATAGTTCTTCGGTAGTAGTTGTTTCAATATCTGTTCTGTTTGTGATAATAGTATCTGGTCTACCTACATCAGTATAGGTATAACTAGTTGTAACCCCATTATCATACTTCATTGCTGTAACTTGTCCATTATCATTATAGCTAAAGGCTGGATTGTCTTTATCCCCTGCGATACCCGTGATGTACTTTAACTGATTTAAACTATCATAACCATAGTTTAAGTATTCATCACTCTCAGGATATTTGATTCCTATTAGGTTACCATACTTATCATACTTATACTCGGTACTATAGACTTTACCTGAGATACTTCTACTCTCACTAACTATCCTTCCTAACTGGTCATAAACCTGTTCGATACTACTATCCTCTTTCTCTACTAAGACCCTATTCCCTGCATCATCATACTCGTAACTTACACTCTCATTAGCAACTTCATCCTCTTGGTTCTGATAATAGTTAACCTCTTCTAGCTGACCATTTAGATAATAGAGATACTCTTCTTTAATCCCTAAAGGATTAATCTTAGTCTTTAGCTTACCTGCTCCATCATAGTTATAAACTGTGACTTGATTTCCTGCTTTGATCTCTTTTATCTGCTGGTTTAAGCTATTATATTCATACTCAGTTACTAGACCATTACTCATGATCTTCTTAACCAAGTTTCCATTAGGATCATATCGGTACTCTGTTGGAGTAGAGATTCCTGCTTCATAAATCAAAGGATTAATAATTACAAATCTAACAAATTTTATATTGCATAAGAAAAATCCCTATAGGATAGACTCTTTATTTGTCTACTCTATAGGGTAAATTAAATAAGCTTTTTATTAATAAGCTAACTTTTATATCATTAAAGCCAGATAAATTTTTAAATTATCTTAATTCATTTAGTACTTCATTTGTAATATTTTCAAACTTTTTCTGCTCTTCATTATTGAGCCATTTTTTCCCATCATTATTTATATCATGAATTAATTTTATAATAATATTTTGAATTGAAGTATCCATTTTTTTTAAAGCTTTTATATACTCAATACGCTCTTGAGAATGATTTAATATTCTACGATGCAGTCTTTTGCTCCATTCCTTGGCATCATTTTCTATCATGTATGGGGTAATTTTTAATAATTCAATATAAGCACCTTCTCCCTCATAATCTTCTACTGCATGTAATACATTATACATTATTTCATATTCTTTAGTATTATCATCAAATCCTTTACATAAATCACCAATAATTTTAACATTATTTATTTCATTTAATTCCATTAACGCTTCTTCAAAGCCATTTATTTCTTTTTTATTTCTTAATAATTTATTTCTTTTTAATTTTTCAGTTATTTCAGAAATATTCATTGTTATAGCCCCCTTAACTTTATTTTTTATACAAATCTGGAAAATCACTTTTGTTCTGTTGAATAACCTCTAATAACCCACTTCTTATTTCTGAAGTATAAATATTTTGATCCATATATATTTTTCTTAAATCTCGAATGTCATATGCTAAAGCATCCCTAGGAGATAAATTATAATAATTTTGTTTTTGAATATCTGTCATATTTCTTCCATATGTTTTAGTTAACCTATGTCGTCCTCCACTTCCTGGATAAGGTTGCTCCACAAACATAGATATACCATCTCTATAGTTAACTCCATGCTGCTCTATATATTTTGCTGATGGCATATGATGAGGAGTTAGATTATCACCTTTAACTCCAATATAATCTAATCTTCCATAACTACCAACCATTCCTTCATTTGGTAATAATGAATATTCACCTGATTTTTTAGCAAACAACTGTAAATCTATCTTACTATTATATCCATTATCTACATCCAAATTATTAACTTTATTTAACTTACCAACATCACCAGCAGCCTCAGCAACCTCTGAGCTAAGTGCACTTCTAGCTCCAAATCCTGCTTGTACTACTCCTAATCCAGTTTGTACTACACTACCCTTCTCTAATCCATGCTTAATTTCACGTACTCCACCAAGTACATCCGCTACATCTGATGCCCTTTTAGCCTGTTTAGCAAATCTAGCAGCTTTAATTGCTTGACTAGCTCCACCAGGAATAATGGGTAATATAGTAGCAGCACCATCAGCTATTAACCCAACAGTATCTAATCCTGCTCCTAACCAATCTCTATCTCTAATACTGGATTTTAAAGACCATAATCCAACTCCAAATGAAGTTGCATCCCAGACTGTTTCAAGATAATGTCCTGTCGGATCTACATACTTCAACGAATTATTAGTAACATAAATATACAAGTGTTGTGTCTGTGGCTTATCTAGCTCTCCTCGATAACTATCCTCTCTTGTAAACCTACCAATCTCAGGATCATAGTATCTCGCACCATAATAATACAGTCCTATACTCACAACTTGCTTCTGCCCTGTATACTTATAGCTTTCCTCAGTATCATTCTGTATCTCAATCTGATTTGGTCTCGCTAAGTCTCCACCAAAAGGCAGATAATCCTGATCCATGACAACATTAGCACTGGCATCAGTCATTAGTCTCGTTGAGCCTAGGTTATCTTGATGGAAGTAACTTATCTCTGTACTAATTCCAACGATACCGTTAATTTTAGCGTATTGCTTATTCAGTGCAAAGATGTAAGAAGTATAGTCTCCACTTTCATCTTCAAAGATAACTTTCCCGCTGACACTGTAAACAAAGTTAGTCTCTTTGATGCTACCGTCATGAGTATGTTCTAAAAATCAGTAACATGTGATGATTAAATTCTAAAATAAAAAAACAAGTGGATAATGTGAGCAATATCTATTTACCACTCACTACCCACTTATTTATATTTCCTTACCTCTTACTTAATACTCATTACTAGTTTATTGCTTTTATTTATTCTGATTAGAATCTTTATCTTTTTTTTTAAACATACTATCATATATCTTCCCAGCCCCCATAAAAGAAGCAATTAATTCAAATACCTTTAAAAATATCAAAATCGCCATTATAATTAAAAAGTATGTTAATAGAATCTTTAAGAAATCACCAAAAGTTCTAACTGATAAAAATAGTGAATCAAAAAAACTCATCAAAACAAAAAAACCGAACATGACTAAAAAAGGTTTCATGAACCTCTTAAACTTGAACACTTTTAATACTTTTTTTAATTTATTAATCATTGTTATCTTTTTCCTGAATAAGTTTTATTTTTCACTAGAATAAATGTCAACATTTACATTAGGACCAATTTATGTAACCACCATATAAGGAACACTCTTTTTTCAAGTTTCCACCTTATAGGGTACATTTTATTTACTATGAAGTTTTCTTTTTTATTACTCTAAAATAGAATATTAGAAGTCCTATAATATTAAAAATAGCTATTACTGCTGACCAATATCTCTTTTCTTTAACTTCTAAGTCTGAACGCCAAAGATTAATATAAAGCAGAAAAGGAATTACAATTACAAAATAAATTATCATCAAGATATTTATAATTATTTGTGAATTTTTCATATCTTCAATAAAATTAGTCTCCTTAATATACCATTTCTCATCCTCCATTTTTATTATGAAATATATATTACCTGCAGTACTATTAATAATACCTGACTTTGTTCTAAATTCAATATCATAATATACATATAATTTAACCATATCTTCTGAAATCCTATCTATAGATTTAACTTTACCTGTCAAATTTTCAACTTTATTTTTATTCATGAAATTTAGTATATTTAACTCAGTATCAGAATTCAAAACAATTTTTTTGATCCCATCAAAATCCCTATCCTCCAAATAATACATAAATTTCTCAATAACCTTACTTTCATCATTTAAATTATTTTGACTATGTGCAACACCAATAGCCATAAATATAATTACTATTAATATTAAACTCATTATAATATTTTTTTCTAACTTCATAATTTCATCCCCTTTTTGAATACTATATCTCCCTATAAATTATTAATTCTAGAGAGATATATCAATTAACAAAAATTAACAATAATTTTTATTTGATATTATAAATTATTGTTGAAGTTGAGGGACACCTCCTACTAATCCAAAATCAGGTAATTGTTTAACAGTTGATGGCTGTTTTCTTTTAACCCATTCAACACCAAATCCTCCTCCTGCAGGCGTTTCAGGAATAGGAACTGTAAAATGAAGTCCTTTTCCTTTTGAATATCCAGCTGCAAGTTTATACCCACCTACATAACCATTAGCAGTTACATAAAAATCATAATTCTCAGTAGAAGCAAATTTACCTTTTATATTCCCTTCAACTAAAGCAAACCCCACTTCAAATCCAGTTATACTACCATCTGTTCCATAGCCTGCTAAACCTGCTTTCCCAGTAGCACCTACTAAATTCACATCTCCTTTAATCATCGCACCCTCAGTATTAATTTCTGTCTTATTTAACATACCTTCTAAAGTAAATGATGTATTAAGTGCATCGCTTGTATCTCCTTTTAAAAGTCCTTTAGCATCTCCATTAAGAACAAAAGCAGTTGATTTAAAAGTTCCTGAATCATTTTGACTAGTTTGATTAAAGAAACTATTTCCTATTTTCTCTTGATTAGTATTATTATTTGAAGTCTCTTTAACTTCTGGAGTTTTTTCTTCTTTTTCTTTATTCATAAATCCAAACATATCTTCAAATTTTAATTTAGCACCTTCCCACATGTTTGCTAAATAATTCATTCCAAAATAGCCTTCTTCTGCACTGTGACCTGTTGGGTCATTGTATCTTAACGGTGAATTCATTACATACACATATAAGTGTTGACTCTGCGGATCATCCAACTCCCCACGATAAGTATCCTCTCTCGTAAACCTACCTATCTCAGGGTCATAGTATCTCGCCCCATAATAATACAATCCTATCGACACAACTTGCTTCTGTCCTGTATACTTATAACTTTCATTAGTATCATTCTGTACCTCAATCTGATTCGGTCTCGCTAAGTCTCCACCAAAAGGCAGATAATCCTGATCCATGACAACATTAGCACTGGCATCAGTCATTAGTCTCGTTGAGCCTAGGTTATCTTGATGGAAGTAAGTTATCTCTGTACTTTGCCCAACTATACCGTTAAGTTTCGCATACCGTTTATTTAGTGCGAAAATATATGAAGTATATTCTCCTTGCTCATCTTCAAAAATTACTTTGCCAGCAAAATTATAAACAAAATTAGTGATTGTAGCAGTTCCTGTATGGTCATACTCTATAGTTCTGATTCTGCTATTATCGGCATCATAGCTGAATTCTGCGATTAACTCTTCATTCTTATAGACTCTGCTTAATCTACCTTGGAGATTATACTGATACTCCCAGTACTCTACTTCCTCTCCCTTGGTAGCCGTAAAGGTTATTTTTCCATCTTCTATACTATAGGTATTCCCTTTTTTGATTAGATTTCCTGCATTATCATAGACATAGGCATACTCTCCATTGCTCATTAAACGGTTTGTACCTTCATAATAACTATAATCTGTCGTCTGAGTAGTTGAGGTTACCAGCTTCTTAGTTTGCCTATTACCTACACTATCATAGTCATAAACTAGAGTAGCTTTACTTTCTCTACGATAGACCTTGATGTAGTTCTTTAAGATATTGGTAAACTCACCCTTGTTCANGTAACCCCATTATCATACTTCATTGTTTCAACTTGTCCATTATCATTATAGCTAAAGGCTGGATTGTCTTCATCCCCTGCTATACCTTCAATATACTTTAACTGATTTAAGCTATCATAACCATAGTTTAAGTATTCATCACTCTCAGGATATTTGATTCCAACTAAATTACCATACTTATCATACTTATACTCGGTACTATAGACTTTACCTGAGATACTTCTACTCTCACTAACTATCCTTCCTAACTGGTCATAAACCTGTTCGATACTACTATCCTCTTTCTCTACTAAGACCCTATTTCCTGCCTTATCATACTCATAGCTAGTACTCTCATTAGCAACTTCATCTTCTTGGTTCTGATAATAGTTAATCTCTTCTAGCTGACCATTTAGATAATAGAGATACTCTTCTTTAATCCCTAAAGGATTAATCTTAGTCTTTAGCTTACCTGCTCCATCATAGTTATAAACTGTGACTTGATTTCCTGCTTTGATCTCTTTTATCTGCTGGTTTAAGCTATTATATTCATACTCAGTTACTAGACCATTACTCATGATCTTCTTAACCAAGTTACCATTAGGATCATATTGGTACTCTGTTGGAGTAGAGATTCCTGCTTCATAGACTGCAATTAATTTATCTAAGCTATTATAATTATACTCCCTTAGATTACCATTACCATCCTTCTCCCAAAGCTTATTCCCTACTCGGTCATAACCATACTCTTGACTACTTCCATCAGCTTTAGTTACCTTAGTCAATCGATAGAGATCATCATATTGATAAGTGGTGATATTCCCTTCAGGATCACTCTCTGTTAACTTATTACCCATCCTATCATAGGTATAGCTTGTAGTCCTTGTCTCTTCAGAAGTTCTAATGATCTGATCAGTGATATTATAACTATCATCATAGAGATACTCTATCTCTTTATCTCCAGTTATCACCTTGGTCTTATTACCTACCCTATCATACTCTATCTTCTCATCATAGGCAATCTTTTCACCACCAATACTTGGATAAATAGTCTTAACCTTTCTACCAAGACTATCATATTCAGACTCTATCTTATATTTATCATCTAAAATATACTCTCTCTCACCATTAGTAGTACTTATGCCTACTCCCCGAGGATCATAATGAGCAATCTCTTTACCAACAATATCATAGGCAAAGTAACTGGTATTTCCTTCACCATCGATCTGGGCTATCTTATTTCCTCGACTATCATAATCAAATTCAGACTTACTTAAGACTATACCATTTTTATCAACCTGAACTATCTTGATCTCTTGACCAAGGGCATCATAATACTTCTTAGTTACATTCCCCTCTGAGTCGATTACTCTGATTACCCTATTTAAGGCATCATATTCATAGCTCATTGGGTTACCCTTAGCATCAACCTCTTGAATCTTGTTTCCATTTAGATCATACTCATAAGTAATCGTTGGTCTCATAGTTCTTAAGCTGCCATCAACCAAATACTCATCTGCTGCCAACTCTTCTTTAATTAATTGGTTCAAATCATTATAATAATGGTCTATTCTACGCCCCAATTCATCACTCATACTAATTTGATTGCCCAATGCATCATATTGAGCTGTTTTAGTATAGTTAACTCCATTATTTACTCTGGTAAGCTGAATCACATTTCCTGCTAAATCTTTAAATTCAATCGTCTTATTCCCTTCACGGTCAGTAATTGTACGAGTAAGCTTATTATCATCATATTCAATTGTAGCATAGCTACTGTCAGGATAACTTATTTTTGTTACTCGGTTTAACACATCATATTCTTGTTGGGTAGTCTTTCCTTCAGCATCAATAGTCTTAATCCTATTTCCATATCCATCATATTCAAATTCAGTTGCAAGAATTGATGTAGTTGAATCTTGATTTAGATACTGTTCCAGCTTAACCCATCTACCTAACTTATCATAGTAATACTTACTCTTATTAAAGATAGGACTACTGATACTTTCATTCTTCACTAGATAATCATTAACTTCGATATCCTCAGTAGCATTAACTACTGTAGTAATTAAATTCTCATCATCATAGTATTGAATCTTAACTGGATTATCATCTCTATTTTGATAATCCTGTGGACTTAACTCTGCTATAGACTTATCTGGTATCTCTCCATCCTCTGGATAAGTAATCTTCACTAAGCGGCTCAAACTATCATATTGATATTCTGTTAAATTACCTTCAGGATCAATCTCCCAGCTCTTCTGACCTAGATAAAAATCATAACCATATTTATAAACTACAGGTTCTAGCTTCTGATTATCAGCATCTTCTAGATAGACCTTATCCTCTCCTTGGTACTTCTTAACTAAGGTTGGATAAGCATACTTATAATCAGCACTATACTCTGTTTCTGTCACATTACCCTTAGGATCAATTGCCTTAATTACATTACCATACTGATCATAACTATAACTACTCTCAATCCAGGTCTTATCCCCACTCTTTTGGTCTTGGTGATATTTAGCTGTAACTAACAGTTTTCCTTGATTATCATAGCAGTAAGCACTCTCTTCTTTAATCTCACCATCACGGGAATTGTGATTATAGACAATCTTACCCCCTAATAGGTTATGGATACTTCTTCTAACACTCCCTTGACTAAAGTCTGGAGTTGCAAACCCTTCTTTACTACTATCAGTATTCAAGTAATAACTCTCTGTGACCAGATCTGTAGCTGAATCATAGCTATAAATCATATTTCCCCAATTATCATAATCATAGCTGATTTCTCGATTATTAATACCCTTTTCAATAACCTTACTTATAGGTCGCAAAGTATTTAAATCATATTCAACGGTATCCCGTTCTAGTAACTTATTATTTTTGATATCATAAATCTCTGTTACATCATTGATTCCCAAAACATGGGTAGTCCAACTTGTAGTACGAATAGTCATTGGGATTGTTATTGAACTTTTCTGCCCATCATCTTTTTTATAAGGAACTGTCAAATTTGTAGGTGTATCTTCCCAACGATTTCTCTCTTTCTCAATAGGTTTATAGTGATAAATAGTCTTCTTCTTTCCATCACTCTCTATCGTCTGATAATTATGAGATTGCTTACCTTCATAATGTCTAATATCATATTGATAGGTTGTTTCTTTTATCTTATCTTCTCCATCATCTAAATAAACCTCTACCTTTCTTGCCATCAACCTCTGATCCATTGTTACACTCAAGGTTATAGATACAGGAATTTTCAACACCTTTTTCACATTCATATCAGTATGATTAAATTTATAACGTTTATAACTAATCTTCGTTAATCCCTGCCCTGGAACCTCCATCTCACTTAGAGCCACCACAAATTGAACCTTCAAACTAGCAAATAATGTTATATCCTTCTCTCCAAAAGCAGAAGCTACAGCACCAACTATCTCTCCACCACCTGGAAATATATGTGCTATTAACTTAGCCATCATTAAGGCTGTATTGAATTTTGCCCCCGCTGTTGCTCCATATAATAACTCAATCTCATAGTCATAGGTACTAATTCTTCCGCCTATGTCTTTTACTTTCTCTAGCTTTGCATAAGAGTCTATATCATAATCTATAGTTCTATTATATGGATCACCTTCTACCCAAATCTTCTTAATTCTAGGCCACATTAAAGTCCAGTGATAATCAAACTTAACTTTTCTCCCCATAGAATCCTCAATATAATCAAGCAGTAGATCCTTACCATAATGAAAGTTTATCTGATTGATTCCAAAGGGGTCTGTCTTCTTCTTAGTTCTCCCCAAGAAGTCCATCTCATAAGTGGTACCATCCTTTAGTATTAATTTATACTCCTTGGTATACCAGCGACCTGTGGTAAAGTTGTCTCCAGTTATAGTAGTAATACCATCAATAGTATACTTAACTTGCTCAACAATAAAAGTAAAGTCTTCACCTTCATGATGTTCAAAGGTAAGAACCCGTTTATAATCTAGACCTTCTGGATACTCAGTCTTACTTATCTCCATTTCATTGATATAATACATATTACCTTCAGCAGTAGATAAGATTATTGAACTATTAGATTGTTTGACATAAGGAATATTTAATCTCCAGCCTTGCCCCATCGAATAAGCATAGTCCCCTTGATTAGTTAAATATTTCTTAATCGTATTAACAATCGTAGAAGACACATCGTTAAATCCCATCGAAAAATCAGCTGAATCCTTAATATCATCCCAACTTAAAAATGCCCCTGCTTCTTCAGCTGATGAACCGTTATTTGAGCTAAGTACATTAAATCCTAATTCAGCATTAACAGCCATCGAAAAAGCATCACTTCGAGCAACAGAACTATTATACTTTCTAGATAAATTTAAATCAAAGCCATTTCGTCCAGGTAATTCTAACTCTGTTACTTGAGTACTGGCACTTCCTCCCTGAGGAGATACTACAACTCCTCCATGTTTAGCATAGGTCTTTAATGGTGAAAACCCAGTATCCTTATACTCCTGAGGTGATAAATCTTGCATTATCGTAGCTTGTACCGAAAATGCACTAAAGTGATCTGTTACAAAATAAATTGTATTATTTTTTATATCGACTCCTGCTGTTGGAATCAAGAACCACTTATCAAACATAGGATCATAATGATATACTCCTAAGTTTCGTTCAAGAAAACCTTCTGGTACCAAGTCTTCATCATACTCTATCTTTGCTAAATATCCTCTATCAAAGGCTATACTCTCTTCAGGAGTTTCACTTCCTTCTCTAAAAGCAGAAAACTCATAAATAGGACTGACCATAGGATAAAGGCTCTTTTCTTGAAGATATTCACTTTTAATTTCAGTAATCTCTACTTTGCTAATTCCCTCTGGTAGCCCTTCTTGAGGTAAAGCTAAAGATACATTTTCATACTCAATAAGCCCCCCCTCTTCTCGAGTATAAGGTGCTTTTGCTAACCCAACTGTCCCTTCCTTCCACTCTGTTTTTGAACTCTTATTATCTGCTCGATCTATTGCCTGAATACGATACTTGTAAGTCTTTCCATTCTCTAACTCATCATCAACAAACTCTACTTCTTCACCATCAATACTATAATATCTCTTTACTCCCTCTGACTCCCGCTCAACTATATACTCTACTACATCAGGAGCTGGTTTCTCCCATCTTAATATCATCTTCCCATTACCTGGAACAGGTCTAAAATGCTCAGGTGTTCCTGGTGGAGTAGTATCAATATATACCTTAGTTTGAGAAATAGTCTCCCAACCAGCCTTATCAATAGCTTTAACTCTAATCTGATGTTCTCCATCCTCTTGAGCTGGTAATTGATAAGGGCTAACTATCTCTTCAAACTCTCCATCATCAACTGCTAGTTCATAATGATCTATTCCACTAGTAGCATCTGTTGTAGCAAAACTTATGATTGGTTGATTATTATTTGTCCAGCCTGCTGGATCAGCAATTGTTTCAAAAGCTTCTGGGGCAGTAGTATCAACTATTACATTAATAGTATGCTCAGCGATATTTCCTGCCATATCTACTGCTTTAACAGTTATCAAATACTTTCCATCTACAAATATTAATTGATTATTAAATCCTGCTTCATTCTGCCAAGCTGCTTTTCCATTGGTATATATCCAAACAGGACTCTGGTCTATTACTTGCCCCCTTATCTCTACTACAGAGTTATTTGATATATAACCCTCTGCAGGTACTACATCTTCTATTGATGGAGGAGTTGTATCTTTATAGACTGTAATCTCTTTCTCAACCTTCCCAATCTGGTCAACTGCTTCTACCTTAATTAAGTTACTTCCCTCACTTAATGAAATTGGAAGAGAAGTATAGAACATCCCATCTATATCTGCTTCTTGACCATTAACCTTTACCTTTACCTCTCCTAACCCATCAACTATACCATTAACTACTATCTGCTCTTGGTTAGTATAGTATCCTGTTAGTGGGGAACCTATCGTCAAAGCCATTGCTTTAGTATGGGAGACTACCTTACGATAGATAGTCTTAACAAATTTCCGCTCTCCATTAGGCTTTTGATGAGCAACCTCTATCTCAATTAAGTTAAAGCCTTCTTCTAGCTCTAGCTCTTGATTGAAAGTCCGATCTTCTACCTCAACCTCTTCTCCATTGATTAACAATTGGTTTAAAGGCTGCTTCATACTTCCACTTATTTTAAAGGTCTGCTGATTAGTATAGACTAGTTCATCAGCTTGATCTATAGTAAAAAAGGGCTTATCTCCTAATAAGACTTCTACTTGATCAGCACTTACTCTTCCCTGGTTATCCTTGGCTACTGCAAAGACATTATTCTCTTCCCATTTCTTTCCTTGGATTCTAGTTGACTCTAACCAGAAGTAATGCCCCCGTTTCCAAACTTGATTACCATTTATTGTGACTTGAGTATTTGGATTATCTACAAATCCAATGATCCTCTTATCTTTAAGCTCTTTATTATCTAATACCTCTTTCTCTATAGGAGTTAATATCTCAACCTCTGCCTCTCTATTAGTAGTGGCAGCTCCTTCAACTCTGATTTCACCTATTGTAAATCCACCTGGATTCTCAACTAATAATTTATCTGTTTTAATACTCTGCTGATATTTGACACTCTTGATACCATGTTCTGTTTCATAGAGTTCAACCCAACTACCATCTATCCAAGCATATAACTTAAAATAAGGATTATCCTCATTAGCATAAATCTCTACTTCCTCTACTAATCTCTTCTCTTTTGAAAAGTCTATTTGAGGAATACTATAATAGGATTCTCTATGATTAATATTTCCAATCCTAACCTTATCAGAAGTAGCTATAATTTTGCCTTCTATCAAAGCACCTCCATCAAGGTCAATCCAGGCATTAGGAGCATAGATTCCTCCTTCAGCTCCAGCCATAGTGCTGCCTCCAGTGATGACAATCTCCTCTCCTCCACTTAGCAGTGAACCTTCTACCTTTGCTCCACCAGTTATATTAATTGTTCCTGATTTAGTATAAAAGCTTCCGCCTGCTACAGTGGCTCCACCTGTGATTGTAAGGTCACCTTCTTCGATATAGATAGCTCCCTGTACAGCAGCTCCACCGGTAATATTAACCTGATCTGCTTGAGTGTAAAGAGTTCCAGCAAACTTATACTTATCATTACCTCCTATACCACCTTGGAAGCTAACTCTAGCTCCACTATGATAAATTACTAAGCTATTATCTCTACCAATTCCATTAATCCGACTACCACTGCCTATCTCCAAATCATTCTCTACATAGAGATAGACCTGACCATCACCTTCGATACTAATATTACCATTAGAGCCAAAGGTTAAACTCTTAACTCTAAGTATCCGATCTCCATTGCTAGTATCGATAATTAATGAACTAATTACACTTAAGCTTTCATAATAGCCATCATCAGCTATTACAGTAGGATTGGTCCAATCATTAATTTGTACAGTCCCCTTATTCTCTAATCCTGTAGGAAATTCAGGGATGTTAGGAAACTCTGGTAGCCTATACCCTTCAGAAATCAAGCTTAATTCCAATTCCTCTTGATTATTGACCCCATTAAATAAGATACCATCATCTAATTGATCGATTGAATGGATCTGTCTACTCTTATTCTCAGTGTTTCTCAAGCTAGCATTGACCAGGGTCAATCCTTCAGTTGCTCCTACTTTTAGAAAATTACTACCTGTCCATAGATAATCTTTCTTTATCTTCTGGCGATAGATAGTATATCCTCTTAAAGTAAACGTAGGCTCTATCTTAAATTCTCTCCCATTTAGCTCTATTGTTAATAAATCATTACTCTCTTCTTTAATAGCTAACTCTAAATAATAATCATTTATCTCTTCACTTGTTAGAGTAAAGTGGCGATTAATTGATTCATTTAATGAAGTCCCTTCTTGAATTCCAATTAATTTCTTACTAGAACCTTTATAGTCTCCCTTACCCCAGAATTGAACCTCTCCTATACCGCCAAGTCCTCCTCCAGACCCTATTACTACAAACCTTATCTGATCTGTACTAACCTCTTCTGCTAACTCAAAAGGATACCAGCCTTCTTGACTATCGGCATTAATTGTGGCTAGCTCTTTCCAGTTTCCTTCATTATTTACCTCTATTTTCAGATTTCCTTTAGCCTGCTTATTAAAGTAAATTTTAAGCTGATCTAATTGATAAATTCTGCCTAACTCAAATAGAACTTGAGCTTGATCTTGATTATTACTGTTACCATTACTAAAAATTTCTGCACCTTGTTCACTCTCTAATATCTCATCAAACTTCTGATCTCTCCAGTCAGTGGAAACTACCTTACTCCTCCACATTGTATATGTATTCCCATCAACTAAAAATTTAGCTGGATAAGTATAATCAGTATTCTCAGAAGCAGTAATCGATTCTACTTCAATAACATGATAAATACCGTCTACCCTTTCTCCTAAAATCTTAATCTCTGTTAACTCACTATTACTTAATCCTAACCCTTTGACTCTTAAACGGATTCTGTCTGTTACAATCTCATCATAGGATAGGTCAATGAACTTCTCTCCTGCCAATCTATCGATTGAAGGAGCTAGAAAAGGAATCCAATTATCTCCTCTTTTATACTCTACTCTCAGTTCTGTATTCATAGCTAAAGTACCTGATAGCTCTAGGCCCTGAATTAAAGCTCTCTTTTCTAGCTCCAACTCAGCCCAGCCCTCTTGAGCATCAGATTTAAACTTCCAACTAGTTGTCCAATCATTATCTATCAAATAACCTGTTGGATATAATATGTCAGTACTATTACCTGATAAAACCTTATTTACTCCTATATATAAACTATTATCATTAGCCTCTATTGGAAGAGTCAATGCTACTAATAAAACCATTACCACTATTAAACAAGCATTGAATTTTCTAAACATTATCTTCTCTCCTTTCTAATTAAGTAACAAAGTAACGAAAGTGACGAGTAATCAGTTATTATTACCTCTCTTCATCTTTTATCTGTTTCCCCGTCACTTGTTACTAGTTACCTGTTATTACTACCTATTTAAATCCAACAATTCATCAAAGATAAGAATAGTTAATCTACTATCATAATAATCTCCTGCTTTATTTCCATCAAAATAATTTCCAAGTAACTCTGGATTAGAATCTCCATCCTCTTTAATTCCATAAAGCTCATTATTTAAAATTTGGCTATATTGAATTACTGGAGAAGAATTAATTAGATGGATACCTACCTTATTATTTCTTAAAGTTAGATTATTGAACTCTCCATTACTTTCATTTAAGGTAATCCCTCGCTTAGCATTCTCAATAATGGATTCTTCTACACTAATTTGGCTTATACTACTATCAATCTTAATCCCTTCCCATTCTTCTATTATTGAAGATGTAGTAAAGATGATTTGTTTACTGTCTATTCCTTCAACCTTCAAATTACCATAAATAATTAAACTAGTATCCCTTGGGAAAGTAATTTTAGTACCAGGTTCAATAGTTAAGTTAATCCAAGTTGGAACTATAACCGTTCCTGTAATATTCATCTCTCCAAACCAACTCTCATCCATTACCAGACTACCCTCAGTAGTATTTGTAACCTCTATCCATAAACTATCTGAACTCTCTCCTCCATCATTATCGATACAGGTTAAAGTAACTTGATAACTACCAAGCTCTGAGTAAAAATGAGCTGGTGCTTTTTGGTTAGAGACCTCACTACCATCACCAAAACTCCAAATGTATTTAACAACTTCTCCATCTGGATCTGATACCATTGCTGCAAAATCAACTACTCTTCCTTTAAAGGTAGCTAGATCACTACCGACATTTATCCTAGGTTTAGCATTTAAACGAATCTCTTGGGTTACCTTCTGACCTGTATTTCCTGCCAAATCAACTCCATATAGTTCTAACTTATAGCTTCCTTCTAAAAGCTCATCAAATTGATAATTATAAAGAATATTAGCCTGTCCATCTTGCTTATGATAACCCACTTCTGGATTCATACTTCCATCAGGTCTTATCACTCGATAATATACTATAGCCTCCTCACTAACTTGCCATGGCACATCTATTTGTCCTGAATTAGTAACCATTTCTTTATCTTGATTTTCAAGATATATCTCTGGTAAAATTGTATCCACTGTCAATTGCTGACTAAATCCTGTTTTAGACCAAACTCCTAAACGATTTCTAACTTGTAATCCCACATAATACTTCTCATCCTCTATCAAATTTAGATTACCAATATCAATCGTTAATTGCTTCTTGGTAGTTTCATACTCTTCAATACCTGTCCAATCTAAACCTTCTTTACTTTGAACCACTTGATATCTATATCCTGTAATTCCAGTCTCAGGATCATCTGACTCCCAAGTAATATTCCTTATCTCCTCTAAACTAGTAATATAGTTATTGTTATATTCTAATACCGGTATAAGTGGAGAAGTTAAATCAGCAATCACTCCATCATCATAGCCCAATTCTGACCAAAGACCTGCTATATTCTTAGATTGAACCGTTAGATAATAACGTTGATTATGATTTAAATCTAATTTCAGTACTCTGCTATATAGTTCTTGATTAGTACTCACATACTGCCACCCATTAGTAATCTCTGTTCCACCTCTACTTGTACCAATTGCATAACGATACGCAACAATCTCTGTATCATCTTCTATACTTTTCCACTCTATTTTAAAATCAGTAGTTGTATAATCATCATCATGCTTAATCTGTGGCTTAGATGGAGGGGTACTATCGACTACAATTCCATCAGTCTTACCTAACTTGCTAGTTGGAGTCTTAATTCCAGCTCTATTGATACCTCTAATATACACATAATACTTCATACCATCTTCAAAACTCTCTAAACCTATCAATTCTGGAGTAATAACTAGTTGTTGCTTAGTTACCTTCGTCCAATTAAAATTACTTTCATTAGCAGAAGTACTAACAGCAACTTCATAATAATCAATAGGCACATCAGAAGACTTATAATCCCAACTAACAATAATCTTATCTGCAAAAGTTGTAAAATCACCGTAATCTTTAACATTATAAATTTCTGGAGAACCATCAATAATCTTTATCCCATCACTCATACTCTCCATTGATACTAAACCTGCACCATTAATCGCTTTTACCGTAGTAAAGTATATCTCACCTTTATCTAAGCTTAATCCTGCCTCGGTAATATCTTCTCCACTAAACCCTTTATTGGAAATAATCAAGTCACGATTATTAAAGGTTCCTATAGAGTATTCATAATGATCAATACCAGACTCATCATCAGAAGCAGTAAAATGAGCCGATAGAGAATTATTATCTATCAATTGATAGTCTACAAAATCATCTACTTCTGGTGGATTTGGCTTACTAGTATCTATTAAGATTCCATCACTATAACCAATAGAGATCATTCCAGCACCATTAATTGCTTTAACAGCTAAATAGTATTTCTGACCATCTATTAGACCTTCACTAAGTTCTACTTCCCTATTTAAGGCTGCAGATTGCCAGTTGGTATTATTGGTAACCTCTCTTTTGGTCAATAAAGCATATTGATACTCTTTAATTCCTGATTGAGAATCTGTCTTACTCCAATTCCAATCAAAAGCAAGATATTTTTCATTGTTATAACTTCCACCATCTAAAACCATTGGAACAGGTGGCGGTGTCTTATCTACTCTAAAACCATCACTAGTGGTTTCTGCAATTAACCCAGCAGAATTAAGTACCCTTAAAGTAGTGAAATATACCTGATTAGTAGTTAACTCTAATCCTTCTACTATCCCTTCTCCAGAGTTATCCAATTCAATCCAATCACCTGTTATATCATTAGCACCAGGGCTTGTACCAACCTTAACCTGATACTTACTAATTGGTGATTCATTATCTTCAGCCTCCCATTTTAGGTGAAGCTTATTGCCAGCTATATATTCTCCATCATCAATAAGCAAGCCAGTTGGAACAGTAGTATCAACTACAATACCATCACTTAAACCAACTTCAGAATAACTACTTTCTTGATACAATGCTCTTACCTTAATAAAATATTTCATATTATCTTCAAGGTCTAAATTCTCTACTATTAGACTTTGACTATTACCTGCAGTCTGTATAGCTACCTGTTGCCAATTCTTAACGAGATTACTCTCTTTATCAACAATTTGATATTCATAAGCTACAACTTCATCTGGTGTATCTGTAAAATTCCAGCTAAAATGTAATTCCTTATTATTTGCTGTAAAAGCACCATCATCTATTACTTCAGGTCTTGGTTGAATATTACTATTTACCTTGATTGGATTACTACTAAATTCTGTAACTAAATTAGCTTTATTCTTGACTTTGATATTTAAATAATAGGTTCCATCACTTAACTCTTCATCTATTATAAACTGTTGTATAAGATTGGTATCTAGTTCTATCCAGCCATTCTTATCTGGATAAATCTCATTACTAACACTATTGTCTCCTGGACTTCTTCCAATAGAGTAAGTAATATTAGCTAAGTCACTTTCATCGCTTATTTCAAGAGTAATTGGAATCTTATAACCAGGTTTGACTTCATAAAGATCACTTGGCGAATCAATCTCTAGTTCATTACCAGCTATTAATTTATTTATCTCTGGTGCTGTCTGATCGATAATTATTGGCTTACTATATTCAATCATCTCTTGTCCTAATTTGTCCTTAGCTTTAATCGCTAAATAATAGCTTTCTCCATCCTCAACTTGAGCTAAATTCTTTAATTCTGCTAAACTAGTATACCAAACTACTGTTTCTAATTGGTTAATGTCCTTGGCTAAAGCATATCCGGTCTGAGCAATTCCGCTACCAGTATCACTTATATCTGCACTCATACTCAACCCAGCTAAATCATTAAGATAAACTTTACTTCCATAATCAACTACATTATCTAATTGAATATCAGTAATCACAGGTGGCTTAGAATCAATGACCACTCCATTTTTACTAATTATCAACCCACTACTTCTTCCTACTTTATTTACACCCTCAATAACTAAATAATATTCCCTACCTTCTTCTAATGAGATCTCTATAACTTGGTCAAAATCACCTTCCATCTCATTAGTATCAACTGTCACAAATCTATCTATTGCTAAAGAATCTATTTGACTAACCTCATCCTTTGTTATTACAGCATATTTATAATAATCGATGCCTGTTTCAGGTTCAATAAATTCCCAACTTCCATATAAGCTATTTGAATTGGTTGTATAATATTGACCATCAACTAACTGCCCTGCCAGACTAAAATCCTCTATCTGGGGCTTTGTCTTATCTATCAAATACCTTCTACTCAAAAGATTAGTTTCATTTCCTGCATGATCAACTGCTTGTAAGTAAAGTATATTATTTCCGTGAAGAGCTTCAATACTAATATCTTTTTGATATATACCTGCTCCTAGGTTTATGGTTGTTGGATTATCTTCTTCATTCCAATAATACTTAATCTCTTTGATTCCACTGATTTTATCATTTACTTGAACTTCTATCCTTAGTTCTGGTAAATAAACTTCATTAGCTTCAATTATATTAATACTAGGTGCAATTAAATCTACTGTCGAAGTAATAATCTCTGAAGAAATATTCGCACCATACCCATCTTCTACTTCGACCCACCAGCAATAGCTTTGACCATCCACTAAATCACTAGCTAATAATTGATATGATAACTTATCACCATTTTCTATATTACTCTGTTCTTTATTAACGATTGGGTTACCAGCCTTATCAACTACTGTAAAGTAATAACTTAATAAATCTTGATCATAATCAATAACTCTTGCTGTTCGAAGCTCGATAGGCAGATGATTAATATATTTATAAATCTCTTGATCAATTATAGGCTTTGTTGGCTGATGATTTGGTACTTGAATACCATAAATATCAGATTTAACTTCCTCGCCTCGACCATTTCTAGTTACTATCCAGTAATTATATTGTTTATGAGGTTTAACTTGACTAATAAAACTCTCTTGATTGCTATTGGTTATCCATTCACTCTCTTGGATAGGGTTACTAGCACTATTAAGTTCTTGCCACCTTATTTTAAAGGCAGCCGCCTTTACTGGCTTTAAAGTTAAATTAACAGTATGGTCATAACCACCATCTATACTCTCCCCATAGTTAAAACTCTGATTTAAGATAACACCTTCTTCTGGCAAAGAATACCCATAATAACCATTACTCTTAGTTAACCAGCTAGTACTTTCATTTCCTGCTTTATCAACTGCTTTAATTCTAACCCAAATCGGTTCATTATAGTCAAGACCTGTTATACTATATTGAGTATTATTAACCTTATTTATAGCTATAAAGGTAGCATCTTGTTGATTAATTCTTTTATACTCTAGCCTATAATAATCAACTCCACTCTCCCCTTGATCAGTCGGCTGATTCCAATTAATTGTTAGTGAATTTAAGCCTCCTTTATATGTAAAGTCACTTGGATTGTTAGGAGCTTGTTGATCGTAAATAGTAGTTATTACTCTAGCAGAGCTTTCATTGCCAACATCATCTATAGCTGTAAGCCTAATCTCTCTTCTTCCTTCTATAGAATTTAAGGTTACCTCTAAATTACTAATTTTTTGATTGATAGGTACAGCTGTAGTCAATAATCTATCATCTTCATACACTCTAACCTCTTCTACATCATTAGCTACTATTATATTCTTTAAAGTTAGACTTTGATTATTAGTATATAATACATTATCATCAATATTTGCTATACCATCACTGTCGATATTAGCTTCTAATAAAGTAAAATCAGGGCTTTTAGGTGCTGTATAATCAGTCATAAAGTAATAATAATCTGTGGTTACTGTATCATAACCATCATCTACTTCAACACTCCAACGATACCCACCTTCATCTAAATTCTTAGCCATGATACTGACTTGATCTGAATTTTTATTAAAGGTTGTCTCATCTAGTTGATTACTTACAATCCAATCCCCATTAGCATCCATATATTCTAAAATAAATTCATAATCAAGTCCATCTCTATCTCCATCGCTAAAAGGTAGAATACTATATTCTTTACTGCGATCATTGAATTTACTACCACTTTTGGGTGCTATTAAACCTTGAGATTGTGGTTTGTTATTTTTAATCTGAACCGAATATTCTCTACTTGATTGAATTGTATTCTGATCTCCTGCAGAATTGATCGTTTCAACCTTATATTCATACTTACCATGCTTCTCTAATAAAGAATCTCGATCTATGAAAATTTCCTCATTTTGTGTAATCGAGAACCAACTTTTCACTTCTTTAAAACTTGTTTGACTAGCCCCTTTTCTAAGAATACGATATCTATCTGCTTTCTCTTCTAAAGAAGGTATTTCTACTCTTACATAATAGTTTCCATACTCTCCTCCTGTACTTATAGGAGTTTTTATGCTAGCAGTTGCTGGAGCAGTTACTAAGCTCCCCTCATCCATAGCTGATTTATTACCTGCTTTATCAACAGCTCTGACTCTATAGATAACCTTTTGATTCGGTCTGAAATTATTTTTATAATCAGTCTCAGTTACTGTATAGCTACCCATATCTTCTGTTGCTGCGGCTTCACCTTTTAGCAAAGGGTTGTTATATTCATCATAAAATTCAATTTCATAATTAGCTACTCCACTTATATTATCAGTTGATGCCTGCCAATTGATAGTAAAACTTTGAGTTCCAATTTCAGGAGCATCTAATACTGGAGTAGAAGGATCTACTGTATCGATAGTAAAATTAAGCCTAGCTTTTTCATTGAAGTTATCAGCATTGTCCCATGCCTGTAAAGATACCTGATAAGTTCCATCAGCTAAATAATTTGTTCTTTCTGCTAAATAATTTGCCCCACCTGTTACTTGCATAATATTCTTTGAATAAATCTTACTACCATTTCGTTGTGAATAAATGGTGAACCGGTAATTCTTAATCCCACTAACGGGTACCTTAGTACCATCCATTGCTTTCTGTCCTTCAGCATCTACAACCTTGTCCCATTTCACTGTGGGAGTAGGATTATTGATAAATATCTCACTTCCTCTTTTATCATCTATAGTAATATTTCTGATAGGATTAGGGGCAAGATTATCTTTAGTTATATTAGCATCTGGATAAATATTGTTATTAACCTTTACTTTAAAATGAACAGTATAAATGTCATATAAGAAGAAGGCTGTATTTTTCTTTAAATCCATAGTGTAGGTGTACTCTTTTTCTTTTAATACATCTGCTAACTCTCTTTCTGCTGGGGCTATTACATTTTTTTCTATGAAATTACTATCAGATTTCCGTGGAACTAGATACATTTTTGAAACATGAAATCTATATCCCCAAATATTGGTATGACCGTAACCTATTATTATCATGGGATTTTCTGCTATACCATCTGTAGCGGTATAACTCCCACTATAATATGGCCATCCATCGGCTCCTTTACTTCCTTTCTGAGAATTAATTTCTGCACCTCTTTCTGAATCACTATTGCCTATGAACTGCTTAGCCACAATTTTTATCTTTCCAGCATCACCACCATCACCACCATGCCCACCAGAATCTTTATCATGGGCGCCACTTCCATCATCACCATCTCCACCTTTTCCTCCATTACCACCTTTTGTCGTTATTTTACCCTGTATCTTAAAATAACCCTCTCTTGTATTGATTGTTAGATTCTTTCCATGCCCACCATTTTCGCCAGGGCTTCCGGCATCATGACCATTGCCAGCACCTTTACTGCCATCTTTCCCAGCTAAATCAATAGTTCCATAAATTTCAGTATTTCCACTAACATTAATTGTTACAGTAAATTTATTTTTATTTGCTTTATTATAGGTTAGTGTAGCCCCTTCCTCTATAATAAAATTACCCTTAACTGTCAAAGTGACATCACCATTTTTAGTTATCCTCCAAGTACTTCCTCTACTTATTATAAGATTATTGAAGGTTTCATTTCCTGTTATATCCCTAGCATCAATTTCAAAAGAAACTAGAAATAACAACATCAACAATGCTAATACTATTTTAATCTTTAAATGACACTTCATTCTCTTTCTCCTTTCTATAAATTATTTATTTATAAATCTTAACTCTAAAAACCCTATCTCTCCCACAAACTAAATGAAAGAAATAGGGTTCTCCAAATCTCTTTCGGTAGTCTGACAATCTTAGCATATTACTATGCCGTAGACTCATAACTTTGCGACCCTACCTTTCAGTAAGTGTGCCTTTTTCGTAAGGAAATAATTTTTATTTAATTTATTAATCAATACCTCAAATAGAAGAATATTTATCTTCTTTCAGTATATTTTACTAAATAAACCTATAATTATCAAGATTTTTTAGAAATCAATTACATTAACATTTAATTATTTTTATTCAAAAATATTATAGTTAAATAGTCAATAAATTTAACACTTTCTAATCTTTATTTATCAATTTTTCTCCCTTCTCCATCTCTTCCTCTACTTTATCTAACATCTCTTGCTTCTTCTGTTCTACCTCCATATTATCTTCATCAAGTACATGAGGAGTAATATAGATTACTAGCTCTGTCTGCTTCAACTCATTACTGCTACTCCTAAATAGTTTACCTAATAATGGAATATCCCCTAAGATAGGTACTTTGGATTCAGTAGTAGTACTCTCATCTCTAATCAGTCCTCCTAATACAATCGTCTCTCCATCTTTGACTCTAACGGTAGTAGTAATCTCTCTACTATTAACATTAGGAGGACCAGATTTTGGACGTGTACCTGGATTACTGACAGTTGGATTCAACTTCAAGGTAATCTCTCCAGTACTACTGACCCATGGGGTAACATCTAAGGTAACCCCAGTATTAATACTCTGATAATCTATAGTCTCTTCATCATCATCATCTCTCTTAACCACCTGATAATACTCAACTGTATCTACATTAATCCTTGCCTGTTGACCATTTAAGGTGGTAATATTAGGATTTGCCTTAACAGTAACCTGTCCTGCATTTACAAGGGACTGTAAAGTTACATAAAAGTCCTTGGGTAACTCTAAGACTGACTTATAATTTAAAAACCCTGATACACTATCAAATAGAGTTCTTTCATCATCATAATCGATACCCAACTTTGCTTGTGGACTTTCACCTTCATTATGGGATATATCTAAAATTAATGCTTCCACCACAATTTGGGGAATCTTCTGATCGATCTTAGCAATAAATTTCTTTAAATCCTTAAGATCATCTTCAGTCCCTGTTACCAAGATAGCATTCTGCTCTTTAAAGACCTTTACATTGGTGCTAGCTAAACTATTTGGTAATAACTTCGGTACCTGCTCAGCCTCTAAATAACGCAAGGGAATTAAAGCATCTGTAGTAAATAAAGAGGATGTAGGGCTACTAACACTCTTATCCCCAATTAAATAGATATCATTGACTTTACTATAAGTAAAGCGTGTTCCCGATAAGATAATCTCAATGGCTTCCTCAATAGAACGGTCTTCTATCTTAAGGTCAATTCTCTCTCGAACCCCACCATATAGAGCCATATCCTTCCCACTTAACTTAGCAATAGTCCGCAAAACCTCACTAATATCAGCCTGCTCCACATCGATACTTACCTGTTCATCGATTACTGAAATAGCTAAGTTTCTTCTAGAATTACTCTCACCAACCTTAATCACCCGATAGATTTGATTATGTTCACTTAAAGCAAAGCCATTAACCTCTAAAAGATTCATCAATCCTTCTTTTAAAGGAACATTATCTAAATCAATAGAGACTCGCCCCTTGACTGAATTATCCATAATAATATTAATCTCTGCTTGCTGAGCAATCTCCTTTAATATACTTCTAATCTCTCCATTACTGATATGGATAGATAACAAATTATCTTTTACCTCAACCTCTAAGGGTTGCTCAAACTCCTTCTTACTGACTAAATAGGTATTATCATTTATCTTTTCAAACTTATAGCCATAAGCTATAGTCAACGTCTCTAGAGCATCCTTTAACTTAACATCTGTTAAATTTAGAGTAACCCTTCCTTCTACCGTCTCATCAGGGACCAAATTCATTCTACTTTGATCTGTTAGCATTACCAATACATCTTTAATCTCTCCATCCCTTACTTGTAAAGTAACCAACTCTTCTTCAGCAATAACTTGAGCTGAAAATATGATGATAGCAAATGCTAGTATCAAACTTATTAATCTTTTCTTATTCGACATCTTTATCACCTTCTCTATTAACACCTTTTATAATCAAATCAATCGATAATTTAGTAGAACTCTTATTTGCTGTAATTGCTAAATAATCTATCTTTAAAAACTTGCTACTACCCTCTATAGAGTCTAAAAAGCTTACTAAATCATTAAGACTTCCCTTTAAATTCAGCCTACATACTAGGAGGGTCAACTCTGTAGTCAACTTCTCCTTTGCTCTATTATATTGCTCATCATCAAACTCTGAAAAATCTATTTTTTCCATCTGCAAACTCTTATCTCTAACTTCCAAACCACTTGCCCGAATATACTCTTCTATTAAGTTTAATAACTCTAACTTAGCTCTATCCTTACTTTGATTAAAGAAAGTAGAATTAACCCCTAGTAGCCTCCCCTTAGTCCCTTCTAACTTACTTTTGATTCGATTAGCATTATTTAAAAGACCTTCATTTCTCTTTAATAAAGCCTTACTCTTGATTATCTTATATCCAATACTTCTATGATTTTTCCATAATGGTATCAAAAATCCTTTTATTAGAGAAATAGTTAAAATTATTATTATAGCTAATGTTAGTAATCTAGATTCCCTCTTATTTAGTTTCATCTACTAAATCACCTGCAATTCTAAACTCCTCATAATCACCCTTACTGACAATATTACCTACAAAGTATAAGTTTATAAAGTATTGAGACTCTTCTAAACTTGCCATTACCTCTGTAGCAGAAGGAGCATTTCCTTCTAATAAGATCAACCTATTACCTTTAAAGACTACTTGGTTAATACCTATATCACCAGTTAAGATTCGACTAAGTTCCATCAACCAAGGCAAATAAGCAGAGTTACGGTCAGTTACTTTATTTAATAGTTCTAACTCTATTCCAACCTCCTGCTCTTCTATCTTTAAATCATTTACCTTTAATACTAAAGGCAGTGTTCTATTTATAACCTCCTCTACCTTAGCAAGCTCTCTATCTTCAATCTTTAATTTCATAATCAAAGACAGACTATTAATTAGTAAGATTAGTATGATTATAGCTGATATCTTTATTTTAAAGCTTCTATCTTTCTTCTCTTTGCTAGTAGATATCTTTTTTAAAAAGTCCTGACTATCTAAGTTTTTTTCTACCTTAGCTAGCTCAGTCCAGAAATGGGCTGTTTCTGGAATATTTTGTTGATTAGCTAACTCTTCTAAATTCTCTTCAGTTATTCTCTTCCCACCTACTATCAGCTCTGGAGAATAGTCTAAATTATAAGTATCCTCTAGATAGTTAATAGTCTCTTCTACCTCTCTAGATAAGTCATCTACCCTGCTACTACTTCTAATATAAGCATCATCCTTATTATAGAAGACAAAACATTGATAATCTTCCATCAAATCAAGATACAAGACTGGCTTAGAGCTAGTCCTATTTTTTTGATGTAATTGATTAAAGATTAGAGTCATTGGAATAATAGCTTTAACCTCTATTTCTGCCTGATAACAAAGCTGATATAGTTGGTCAATATAATCCTTTAATGCTATAAATACTATAACAATCAACCTATTATCAGACTTTATTGAATGATAAGTAAAGTATAAACTACTCTCATCATAGGGGAACTTCTTTAAGACTTGTAGCTTAATAATATCTGTCAACTTATCTTGGGCATTAGTTGGTAATTGCAGAGTACGAATAAATAACCTAGTAGGTGGTATTAATAGTGATATTCCCTTTACTTCTTGGGGTAGCTGATGTAAATAAAAGGGTAACTCTATCTTCTTTAACTCTTCTTTTATATTAAATTTATTATTATAAATAATTTGATCTTTCTTAACTTGAACCAATCTCAAATAACCTTGATCTAACTCTAAATAAGTATGCTCCTTACTAAAAAACCCCATTTGATTCTCCTCTCACCATAGATAAATAGCTATAAAATGAAATTTAAGAATAATAATGCGACACTTTCTACTTCAGTGTATAGTGTAAAGTTGATAGTTGATAGTTAGGTTCAAAACATCTACCTCATCCCTTAATCCCCCTACGAGTCTAAAAGGTAAGACTCTTCGTGAAAAAAGCATCTTCTCCTACACTAGGAGAAAGGAAAGCAAAATCTTTAATTCCCCCTCTCCTAAGGTAGGAGAGGGAGCTAGGGGGTGAGGTCTGAAAGTATCTTAATACACCCATAACAACACACTAGCTATATTAAAATTTAATTACAACAATTGATTAATTTAAATGATTTTAATATTTCTGTTCTATATAAATATCAATAACTAGAGCAGGCAACTCTATATCTTTACCTCTTAGTTCTAATTTTACAGCTAAAGGCAGACCTTGATTAGCTCTATACTCCCAATCACTCTTCCAATACTGATTTTTAGAATCATAAAAAGAAAATTCTAAATCCCTTAAATTAATATCAGCCAAAAAAAGGGTCTCTTCTATTAACTTATCCTTCTCTAAATCAATCACTTGTCTCAGTAACTGATTCTTAGCAGGATTATACTGATATCTGATTTTGCTTAAACCCTTTTCTGTCAAAATTATTCCTTCAAAACCATGATAATCTCCTAAAAACCGGTTATTATATATATCTGATGTAAATAGATTATGTAGATCTCTCTTTAAAAATTGGTCAACTACTCTCCATTCCTGCTCCAATGCTTTATCTTCTTTCCTCTTCTCCCAAGTAGAGAAGCCCAAATTAAAAAAAGAGAAGACAGAAGTCAGAATAATACTTGCAATTGTAATAGCTATTAAAATCTCTACTAATGTAAATCCTTCTTCTTGCATTTACCTCTCCCCTAATCTTCTACAATAAGAATTCTTTTGATAGAATAGTTCTTCTCTATACCATCTTCTTGCCAACCAATATATAAAATTAACTCCTTTAAATCTTTATCAAGATGCTTCTCTACAGTCCACCACTTATATTCATTATTCTGATAAAAAAAGACACCATGATTATTCAATTCAATCTTAGTGGTCAACTCACTAATCTTACTCTCTGCCCAGATAGAAATATAATTATAATTGCTATTACCTTCAATCCCATCATTGACCTCTGTAAAACCTTGAGTTAAAATAGCAAATCCGATACCTAAAATAGCCATTGCTATTATAACCTCTAACAAGGTAAATCCATCTTCATTGTTCATAATTACTCCTCCAAGCTTAGCTGTCCATTGAGAGGATTAATACTTAAGCTAAACTCTTGATTATTAGCTAAAACTCCCCTTAAAACTCCTCCTGAATTTGTCCTGTTTGGATAGAAAGTAATCTTTTTATCCTCTACCTGCTTTAACTCAATCCTTTTGATTCCTTCATTAAATACCTCTTCTATCCCAGCGTTATCCCTATAAATCAACTTATTATCCTTAACCAATATTGTCTGTTCTTGATTACTAATAATAGCTTGATCTCTTACCTTCTCTACTATATTGAATATCTTTCGTTCTGTACTCTTTCCCGTAATTGAATCAAATAATAGATCAAAAGTAGGTAAGACCATAGCTAATACTATCCCCATTAAGACTATCACAATCGTTAACTCTAATAAGGTAAACCCTTCTTCTTTACTTATTGATAATTCAGTCATGATTTAACCCCACCTACTTTCCTTGTTACTAATCATTTATTATCTGTTACTGAATCTTAGATAGAGATATTATTAACCCCTAAGATAGGTAATAACATCGAAATAACTATAAGACCAATAATCAGCCCCATAAAAAATATAACTAAAGGCTCAAAAGCTTTCATTAATTTCTCAATTTTTTTGCGGCTATTCTTTTCAAAGTTTTCAGATATCTGTACTAACATAGTACCTAATCGACCAGTCTCTTCACCAACACCTATCATATAAATCACTATCTCTGGAAAAACTTCTGTCTTCGCTAAAGCCTCCGATAATGCATTTCCCCTTTGAACTTGGGTTATAGATTTAACTATGGCTCTTCTAAAGAGAGAGTTATTAGTTAAATACCTACTTACTTCTAAAGCCTTAATTAAGGAGACACCATTAATAAGCATACTACCTATACTCCTAGTTATCTTAACTATAGTCAGATCAGTTATTAAACTTCCTAGTATAGGTATCTTCAAAATAAATTGATCCAGTCTTTTCTTACCATTCTCACTCTGGTAATACTGCCAGATACCTAAACCCGTAACTAATGTAATAATTGCTATTATTAATCCATTACTAGAGATAAACTGGCTAATATCTAGCAATAACTTAGTTGAGAAAGGTAAACTTTTACCGTACTTTCCATAGATCATCGAAAACTTAGGTAAGACATAAGTAATCATTACTAAAATAGCTAGTAAAGCCACTAGCAATAAAATCATTGGATAGATCAAACTAGAGATAATAAAGGATTTCAGTTCACTATGATCTTCTAGATCTTGAGCTAGACGCTGGCAACTTAAATCAAGAAATCCTCCTTCTTCTCCAGCTTTAATCATACTGATATAGCTATCAGAAAAATAATTAGGATAATCACTTAAAGCTTCTGCAAAGTGTTTTCCACCTTTAAGCGATTTATTTAGATTAACTATAATCTCTTTAAACTTGCCTTCCTTGATTAAGCGCTGGGTAATACCCAATGCTTCTCCTAATTGGATACCTGACTTTAGGAGATTAGCCAATTGACTTGTAAATAAAATTAGGTTATTCTCTTTATTAATAAAGAGAGAAGTGGTATCTTTGATCTCAACCTTTGTACCTTCTTCCAAACTAAAAGGTGATAAATTCTTTGCTTCAATCTTTTCAAGAGCAATAGTTGAATTATCAGCATCTATAATCCCCTCTACTGTTTGACCAGTATCCTGATTGATGGCTTTGTAAGTGAATTGAGCCATCCTAACTCCTCCTATCTTTAATTTTTAGTTGCTCTAAATACTTCATCAAGAGTAGTAATTCCAGCTTTAACCTTCTCTACCCCATCTTCAAATAAACTCTTTATCCCTTTTTTCTTAACTGCATTTCTAACCTCACTAACCCCTTTCTGGTGAGTTAACAGAGATTTTAGCTCTTCATCAAAGATTAGCAATTCATAAATACTGGTTCTGCCTTTAAAAGCGATTTGGTTACACTTATCACATCCTTGAGCAAGATAGACCCTCTCAAGCTCTCCAGCAAGAGCTCCCAACTCTTCTTCATTAGGATAGTACTCTTTCTTACATTCAGGGCATAATACTCTAACTAGTCTTTGTGCCATAATTCCTCTTAGGGCTGAAGCTAAGAGATAATGCTCAATCCCCATCTCTATTAAACGGGTAACTGCTCCAACTGCATCATTGGTATGCAAAGTAGCAAAAACTAGGTGTCCTGTTAAAGCAGCTTGAATTGCTATCTTAGCAGTCTCCACATCACGAATCTCTCCTACCATTACAATATCAGGATCATGGCGCAAGATTGCCCTTAATCCATTAGCAAAGGTGAAATCTATCTCTGGCTTTACTTGAATCTGATTGATACCATCTATTTGGTATTCTACTGGATCTTCAATAGTAACTATCTTCTTTTCTGAAGAATTAAGATGATTTAATGTAGCATACAAGGTAGTTGTCTTTCCACTTCCAGTAGGACCTGTGACTAGAATGATTCCATTAGAGTAACTGATTAAATCACTATAATCTCTCATTAAATCTTGATTAAAACCTAAGTTATCAAGCTCTAATAATATCTCAGCCCTATCTAATAACCTCAAGACTATACTCTCACCATATAGATTAGGAATAATAGAGATTCTTACATCTAGCTCCCTTCCCAAGACCTTAATTCTAACTCTTCCATCTTGGGGTAATCTACGTTCAGCAATATCCAAATTAGATATAATCTTAATTCTAGTCACAATTGCTGGAAAAAGACTCTTAGGTGGAGCGGGTTCTTCATATAGGTAACCATCAATTCTATATCTAATCTTGATCTTGTCTTCAAAGGGTTCAAGATGAATATCACTAGCCCCTCTCTTCAAGCCAGTAGTAATAATAGTATTAACTAAACGAATAATTGGAGCCTCATTAGCCAATTCTTCTAGATTTTCAATTTTAGAGTCTAGATTAAGGTTGATATATTCATCTAACTCATTCTCTTTAAAATCACTTAGCATACCTTCTACTGTATCTAAAGGAGCCTCCAAATACTCACCAATTAAAACCTTTATTAAAGCAGTAGCTATTAATCTAAATTCTATTTGAGAATTAGAATAGACTCTTAAATCATCGATAATATTTAATGGAGGTCTTTTGTCAGTTATAAACATCACCTTAGCACTATCATTCTTTATTGGAAGTAAATTATATTCCTTTAATATCTCCTTGGGGAAATTGGTTATTGATTTTATATCAATCTTCTCAACTAAATTTTCGTAATCCATGATCTTCACCCTAACTAATTATTTATTAAATTCTAAGATAAACTCTTTTTGCTTATCATCTATTAAGATAACTTGTCCTTTTTTAATTTCATGAACTTTATAATTATCAATCTTCTGACCTAAACTTAAGATATAGGTCTTATTAGTCTCTTTATCAGCTATAAGTGCTCTACTATTACTCCCAATTTCAGAGATAGCCTCTAAACGTAAATTCAATTTCTTAGAATTATTATTTCTTAAGAAATTAGGCAAATAGGTATCTGGAGAGTTATCAACTACTCTTTCCTCTTTTTTAACCTCTTCTACCTTCTCTTTCTTTAATTCTTCTTTCAAATTAAAATAGTTGTTAGCAACTATACCCTGCCAATCTTTTGTGGTATTATTACCACTAGCTTCAACTACTGGATTGATATTATCTAATTTTATCTCTAACTCTTCTAGGTTTAAACTTAAAGTTACTATAGCTTTATCATCCAGTTTAAACTCTTGCCAAAGATTCCAACAATAGACTAGACTGCTAACTATAATGGCTAATAGAATTATATTTAAAAAGAATCTTACTCTACCTGACAAAATTCTCACCTCCAAATTACTTCTCAGACCATCTTAATATCTTTATCTCCCATTGGTTTTTATCATTTCTTACTCTTTTTACTGTACTTCTTAACTCTTTCACCTTCTTACCGCTTAAATTATAGCATTGGACTTCTATCAAAAAGTATCTTGACTCAGTAGTAAAATAACTTTTAATAGCTTGATTTGAAATCTTCAGTTGGGATATCTTTTTGATATTACCCCTTCTATTTGCCTCTAATATTTTAATTCTATCAGCCCTATTTACCTTTAATATCTTAAATAATAGCTCCAAAGTTTCTGATGAAGCAAAATTAATATTAATACTCCCTTGTGTACTAATATAATTCTTTAGCTTATCTAATGTGCTCATACTAAGCCCTTGTAAATAAAGAACCTGTAAGTCATTAATCTTACTAACAATACCTTTTTCCTTCCGTTTTTTATCTAAAAAATTAAGGATTAATTGACTTTCAAACTGATCTATATCTAAAAAATCCATCAGTACCTTTAGTCTTTCTAAACTATTATTATTTAAGTTAAAAGCTCCATAGGTAGTAAAAACCTCTTCAACTTTGGAATAATCATCACCTATAATTTCCTTTAAAAGTATTAATTCTGGAATTAACCTCTCTTTAAAATATCCTTCTACCTCTTTATCCCACCAATTAAGGTTCTGTAAATCTTCTACTGATAGGTAATTAATATTTAATTTACTTCCTATATCTTCGATTTTTACTCGATATTTAAAGTTATTTAGTTCTCCTTCTATTGCTTTAACCCATTGATCCTCTTTATTATCATGATTATTATTATCAGCCTTCAATTCATTAACTCCTAATGTAAATCCTGAAACTAAAGTTTGATAAGCATTTTGGCTATCTAGATTATTCCTAAGTAATAAACTAGTTAAATGAATTTCGTCTACTAAGTTGACAAAAATAATACTGAGAATAACCATAGACCATAAGACTATTATCAAGGCATATCCTTGGTTTCCTTTATACATTGGTTTCATTTTATCCCCTCTAAATTTATATAAATTTACATAATTCTGATTTTTTATCCAATGTGCTCTATTAGATTTCTTTAATTAATACATTTTTTCCTGCTTTGCGACAATAACTTTTATAAATTTGTTAAACTATAAAATAAATGTTAATAAAGATAAAGCTACTAGTTCAATAAAAGTTTAGTGCAATTAATCAGAGAATATATCATCTTGTTCTTAATCTTAAATTATTTAGAATTAAGATAATTTCACAAAAACCATATTATTTTAAGATTATTAACCTTTACACCCATTTTACCAAGATCATTTAAGATAATTATCTTTCATTATTCAAAATAAAAACAGGGGAAATTCCCCCTGTTTTTATCATTATTTTATAATTATAGAGTTACCTAGTAGAAATAAGATAATAATTCAAATACTTAATTTAATAATTTCAGCTCTGCTAAAGCAGTAGCAACTGCTTTTACATCACTACCTAATTTGGCAGTAATAATCTCAATATCATCTACTAAAGAGTCCATAGCTCTTCTTTTAATCTCCAAAATAACTTTATCCTCAAGTAAATCCTAAAAGTAAGATACTCCTCCTTCAACTACTATAGTATCAAGATTGAAGATATTAATTAGGTTTGCCATTCCTATACCTATATATAGAACATGAAAAAAATTTGAATTTATTTAGAAACAAATTAAAGACAAAATTCATCTCCACACTCACTTTCACAGACTAAGTTCAGACTAAGAGCTAACCAAAAATTAAAAAGTTTAAATTTGTTAAAGCCTGCTTTTGGTCAGATTTCAGTCTGCGTCTAAAAAGGTTTTAAATTTCTTTTTATAGTTGTTTATCTATATCATAAATTCTCCTAATCAATCCTTTAACTATTTAAAAGTATATCTCTTAACTAAAGTAGCTATCTCCTCATAATAACTACAATTTTCCCATAAGAAAGACTTTGGATAAGATTCCATATCTCCCCAAGGAATATCACTTAATAATGGTTTTAGCTTCTGTTCTACATAAATCTCCTGTAACATAGCTCTTAACCTAAAATCTAATTTAAACTTCATCTCTTCAGACATTACTTCTACATAACCTTTTTCTTCTAAGAAATTAAAGACGTCTTTAGACTGCTCCTTTTCATCCTTTAGATTCCAACTACAACTTTTAACCAATCCCATCCATAAAGTCTCATCTTTTGGATAAACCAACCCCATAGCCTGAGCATCCTTATAAGACCATAAAGTCCAAGATACATTATTCTCTTCTAATATATCTAAAGTCACCTTTACTAAATTCTTGGCATAAGCAATTTCATATTTACTGAAAACAGTACCAGTTTCACCACACCATAGTGGTCTTTGAAACTTCTCTCTTAATCTATTTATTAAACCTTCAAGGTCAGCTTTTATCTCTTTGACCTTTACAGGAGCAGGATAAGCTTCTGTTAATGAATACTGAGGATAAAAATGGAATGAATAAGCAATCTGCTTATCCTTTGGTAGCTCAAACTTACTAAAATCTTGAGCCCAACTATCCCCTTCCAAAAATAAGATGTGATTATTATCAACCTCCCTAATGGCTCCAATAACTTGATCAAAAAAATCATTAAAGACCTTAGCATCAGGTACAAATACAGGTTCATTAAGCAAGTCATAGCCGGCAATATATCGATTATCCTTATAATAATCAGCTATAAATCTCCATAAGTTCACTACCCTCTTACGTAAAGAAGCATTCTGCCAGAAATATGAGACTCCTAAGTTATTATCTGAATGAAAATCAGGATTCTGACCTCCAGGTGCAGTATGTAAATCTAAAATTGCATAAATATTATACTTCTTACAAAGACTTAATACCCTATCTAAATGTTTAAAAGCACCTTGCTTATACTCTCCAGGTCTTTGGTCATCCTCAAAGTGGCGATAGCTAAATGATAACCTAAGAAGATTAATTCCTAGCTCCTTTAAAAAGATAAAATCATCCTCTGTGATAAAATTACTGAGATATTTATCAAATAGTTCCTCTGCTTTATCCTGATCATATACTTCAGCAAAGGCTGCTCTTTTTTGTTGGTCATTTCCGGGTAATCCAGTCATAAAGTGCTCCATATTCATCCATGTTCCTAAACCAAAACCTCTTAGCCTTATCTTTTCTCCTTGATAAACTAAATCTTCTCCTGATACTTGAATAAAAGAATCATTCATAATCTATCTCACCACCCCTTACATATATTGTATATTAAATAGTTAAAAAATAATGATGGCAAAATATCAACAATATTTTACCATCATCAAAATTTCTAGAATATAAAAAACTATCAATTCCCACCTAATCAAACTACTCTTTAATCTTCTAAATCCATCTCTAATCCATACCCATATTCAAATAATGGATTATAATCTTTATCATTTATATTAATAGGGAGTTGATCAATACTTCTTGGCCAAGATACAGGTAATTTACCTGTGAAATTATAATCGCCAAAGATTAGATCAGCTACCCCTTGGCCTTCACTTCCTGGCAACCAGGCTACCACAAAGGCATCCCAGTCATCAATATAATCACTAATGATTAATGGTCTACCTGATACCATAATCACTACTACAGGTTTTCCTGATTCCTTGATTTCTTGCAGAGTAAGAAGATCTTGATAGCCAAGGGATAACTCTCCATCATCTCCCTTGCCTTCAGCATAAGGTCTTTCCCCAATTACAGCTATAGCTACATCTGCTTTACTTATATCATCTACCACTTCTCCATGACCTTTAATCGCTTCTTTTATACCATCTAAGATTGTAGTTCCAGAAGTAATATTACCACTTCTACCTTGCCACTCAATAGTCAAACCTCCTGATTGATTACCTATATCATCAGCATTAGAACCTGATACATAAACCTTATAATCTTTAGTTAAAGGTAATATATTACCCTTATTCTTTAGTAGAACTAGTGATTTTCTGACAGCCTCTCTAGCTATCTCTCTATGCTCCTTGGAACCAAAGCTACCTTCATTTAATACTTCACTATCTGCCAATGGATTCTCGAATAAACCAGCTTTAAACTTAATTCTTAAAATCCTTCTGACAGCATCATCAACTCTTGCTATACTCACATCTCCATTATCAACTGCCTTCTTCATAACATCAATAAGCTCTTTCCATCTATAGGGCTCCATAAACATATCAACACCAGCATTTACTGACTTGACTATCTTATCATAATAAGTAGGAGCAGCGATTTCATTCATAGCTTCCCAGTCAGAGATAATATATCCTTCAAAACCAAGCTCACCTTTTAATAAATCCGTTAATAGATACTTATGAGCATGCATTTTCTTACCCTGATAGCTACTAAAAGAAGCCATTATCGTTCCTACATTCTCTTCGATAGCTTTAATATAGCCAGGCAGATGAATTGCTCGTAAACTCTTTTCATCAATGGTTAGATCTCCTCTATCAATTATATAACCCGCATCACCTGTGCCCCAATCAGTTCCACCATCACCAATAAAGTGTTTGGCTGTTGCAATAACATACTTCCCACCCATCTCAGCATTTGGACCTTGTAATCCTCTTATATAGGCTCCTGCTAAAAGCTCTTGTAATTCTGGTGATTCTCCAAAACTTTCATAGGCTCTCCCCCATCGTTCATCACGAGAAACAGCAACACAAGGTGCAAAGTCCCAATCTAGACCAGTAGCTGCAACCTCTTTAGCAGTTATCTGGGCAACCCTTTCTACCAAGTCAGCATCAAAAGTAGCACCTAATCCAATATTATGAGGAAAGATAGTTGCCCCTTTAACATTATTATGTCCATGAACTGCATCCACTCCATAGACCAGAGGAATAGTCAGTCTAGTACTTAATGCTTCAGCTTGGAACTTATTATACATATCTACCCAAGCTTTAGGTGTATTCCCTTTTGGAACTGACCCACCTCCACTTAAAAGTGACCCAAGCTTATATTTCTTTATATCTCCTTCTTCAATTCCATTTCTCTCAGCTTGAACCATCTGCCCTATCTTCTCTTCTAAGGTCATTTTGCTGAGTAAATCATCCACTCTAGCTTCAATTTCAATATTAGGGTCGCTATAAATGCTCTTCTCTAAAGTTAATTCATCATTATTCCTACACCCTATAATTAAAGTAATTAAAATCAAAGTTAAACTAAAAAAAAGATGCATCTTTTTTTACCATACACCATCTCTTCACCAACACTTTCCTTAATCTATTATTTTAAATCATAATTGGCTTCTACCACATTATTGATTAAATACAGCTGTTCTTTAGATATTTTAGCCTGTTCTTTAATCTTAAAATATAATTCTGTGTTTGCATTGGTTAACTCCTTGATTATTCCACCCATTTGCTGTACAGAAACTAACGCCTCCTGAGTTTGACTAGATACCTCTTCACTTGAGGCAGAGATTTGTTCAACCCAAGAACTCATCTGTTCACTAGCACTAGCTTGGTCTTGAGCAGAGTCAGTAACCTCCCCCATTCTATTAGTAATATCAGTAACCAAATTATTAATATCATTGAAAATATTGACTACATTATCATCTTTGTCACTAGACTTTGACATCATATTTACTACTATCTTTACAACATCCTCTATTTCATTGGTCATTTTCTTTACCTCTTTAGTTGCTTCCATACTTTCATCAGCTAAATCCTTAATCTCTTCTGCTACTACCGCAAAACCTCGACCAGCATCTCCTGCTCTAGCTGCTTCAATTGCAGCATTTAAAGCCAATAAATTCGTTTGATCTGTTATTTTCATAATCTTATCTGAAATCTTATTAATCTTACTTACACTAATCTTCAAATCTCCCATAACATCTGATGCTCTATTGACAATCTCTGCTCCTGATTTAATTCTTTGATTAGTAACTTGTATAGTATCATAAGTACTCTTTCCAGATAAAGAGATAAACTCTGCTTTCTCTGATAATTCTGTAATTCCCGTTGCTACCTCTCTAATAGCTATAGCTACTTCCTCTACAGCTTCTGATATCTCATTATTTCCAGACATAAGATTTTGAATTACTTCATAGCTTTTGGTCACTTTATCCTCTAACTTATCAGCAATAAACTTCATATCTTCAGCAGAATTACTCACTGCTTCTGCCTTATTAGCAGCTTGATACGTCTCATCCTTAATCTTATTAGTAACCTTATTAATAGCTTTATTGATAGTTAAACCTAAAACAAAAGTAATTACCATCCCTATAAGATTAAAGATTATTACCTTCTGTCTATTATCTTCAATTTGCTTAATAACTTGATCAAAAGTCTTATATAACCGATTCCAATTATACTCTTTTAAATGTTCATTAACTGTACTGATATTATTCTCTAATATACTTAGATCTTCCAAAACCATATTTCTTATCATTCCTGTACTATCTTTCCGTTCTTTATTCAATGCTGCAAAATTATTATTATAACTCTGTAAAACATTTAAGGCTTTTAATACTTTTTCATCTTGTATATATTCTTTTAATCTTTCTATATTCTTTCCTATCTGAGCAAAACGCTTTTGATCTGTAATACCTTCAGAATCTGAAAAAGATAATCCTGCCTCTTCTCCATAAATCCTCTTAAGCTCTTTGGATAATCCACTATCAACATTAGTTACTATTTTTACTGCAGGAACCAGTTTAGAATTTAAGAACTCAATATCTTTTTTCATCTGATTTGTATTGGAGACTACAAAAAAGCCAACAATGAGCATAATTAATAATAATGATACAAACCCAACCTTAAACTGCTTATTAACAGTTAGCTTTGCTATAAAAGCAATTTTAAAGCCCTTATTAGAATTTAACTTTGAAATCATATCAACCGACTTTAAAAAGTTAAAAATCTTCATTACTATCACATCCCTTCCCAATTAGATATAATATTTAACTTCTCCATCTACTTAATATCAATCATAATCATTCATTACTCTAAAGGATTCTGCAATCTTTCTATATTATCAAAGATTTTAACTAGAAATCTATAAGACAATGATACCTAATAGCAACTATAAAAATACCGATAAACTTTTTAATAGGTTAAAAAATAAATAAGAAAGGGAATATCAATATATAAGGAAGATTATAACAAGATAACAATTAATCAGATACCTTTATTCATAAAGATTAATTATGATTAAATATAAATCTTTAAATTTAAGAGTTTGAATATTAAGATCAGAAAAGAGATTGTGGCAATTTATTTAAAGGTCTAATCAAAATAATTTTGTTTTTTGAGAGAAGAGTTAGGGACTCTCCTCCCTTTTTATATCTATAGGAATTAAATTAAAGAAAACTTAGTTAACAAATAAATATTTTAGATTCAAATTAATCTATAGACACCAAAGTCTAAAATGAAACAAATCCAAAAAATTATTAATCACGGATTAATATAGCTAACATATAAATTAAAAATACAAAAAGCAATCATATAGTTTATTAAGATCATTAATTATAACTAGCTAAATTCTTTGATCTTTCATCAATTACTGTCTTTATTAATTTTAATTGGTGTTAATCTGTGTAAATTTGTAGCAAAGTATTTCTTATATTTCTTTTTAGAGTTGTTTATCTATATAGGTTCGTGACTTTAGACTGAAATTTTCCAGTATTAATATTTCTATAAAAGTTTTATAATTATATTAAGTTATAGACAAAAGTTATATGTTCTAGATACTATATTGGATAAATTTCATTTTAGGTTCACAAATCTATATATGTCAAATAAGAATTAATAAAATTAGTCCATATAATAAATTTATCTCATAACCATCATTAGTCATTATTTAATAAGAGAAAGAGATCAATCTCTTTCTCTTATCTATCTTTAAGGGGTAAAACAACAACTTTAAAAACTTCCTTACATCTTCGATTAAAACACTGGAAAATTTTAATCTTTTTTATTTATTCTAAAAACCATCTTAGTATACTTGTAACTCTATAATAGAGTCTATTGTAGGTCTTTATTCTCTCCTAGTTACACTAACTTATATCTATAAATAAACCTTATTAATTAACTTCTTCAATACTTACATCATCAATATAAATCGTAGTTGGTCTTCCATCTTCAGTCTTTCCTAAGCTGAAGACTAATTTTGGACTATCATCTCTACTCATTGATACATCGAAACTATACTCTGTCATATCACTAGTTAAAGTTGGCTTCGTTTCACCATAGACAGTCCATGCCCCTCCATCTTCTTGTACCATCACTATTATATCTCTATCATCTTCTGCTCTTGCTTTAAAAGAGACTTTATAATCTCCTTTATCTAACTTTAAATTTTGTACAAATTGAATTGCCCAAGTCTGACCTCCAAGAGCAGTAACATCAATCTTGAACTCACCATCTTCTACACCATAGTCACTGACTGCTCCACCTTCACCAGACCATACATACCAGTTGCCTAAAACACCTAATTTATCGGCAATTTCATTGTCAAAGCTACCATTAACAATTACACCTGCTTTAACTGAAGTAGCATTAGGTTCTTCTGAACTATGATTTCCATCGTAGTTATCTTCATATTCACTATTCCATACTTCTTGACCAGTAATTGACTCTGAATTTGTATCTTCAAAAATCTTAATATAGTCTATCTCCATAGTTTGTGGGAATCTTGTACTAGCATCAGGGTTACCTGGCCAATTTCCACCAACAGCAATATTTAAGATTAGAAAGAATGGATGATCAAATACCCAAGTGCTTCCTACTTCTGCTGCATTGGCTACATGGTATAAAGTATCATCTACATACCATTCAATCTCATCTTCATCCCACTCTAAAGCAAACTCATGGAAATCATCAGAGAATTTGCCTTCTTCTAAAGTATAGGCACTACCTTTACTCGGTCCTGAACCATGAATTGTTCCATGAACAGTTGATGGTTCATAACCAACTAACTCCATAATATCAATCTCACCACAGTCTGGCCACGGGTTCTCAGCTATATCAGCACCTAACATCCAAATAGCTGGCCAGATTCCTTGCCCTTCTGGAAGTTTAGCTCTAATTTCCACTCTACCATAAGTAAATTCAAACTTATCTTGAGTAATCATTCTTGTAGAAGTATAGTTATAAGTTCCATACTCATCGCTTCTTTTCTCTTCTTTAGCTGTAAGTACTAATTTACCATCTACTATCTCTGCATTTTCACCATCAGTATAATACTCTAATTCAGCATTACCCCAGCCTGGGATACCCTTAGCCTGACCATTTCCTACTTCAAATCTCCAATCAGCTAAGTCTACCTTAGAATCAAAACTATACTCTTTAACAAGTTTCCAATTCTCTACCTTATCTTCATCTGCTTCAGTCAATGACCCCTCATCTACTAGTTCTACTTCCCCAGTCTTAATTAAACTAACATCATCTATATAGTAGGTTCCAGGATTTAGTAGCCAGAACTCAAACCGGCTATTCTTATTTGTCTCTGTTTCCATTGTGAAGTTTAATTCATAAGTAGTCCATTCACTTGTTAAGCTTTCATTTTTTTGAAGATAAGCTCCCCAATTTGCATCTGCTACTCCACCAACCTTAACAGTTAAATCCATCTCAGAACTAGCTTTAGCCTTAAATTGAACCTTATACTTACTTCCTCTAGTTAAAGTAAGTGGACCTTGTAATAATTGTACAGAATATCCTGCATCATTTTGGCTTACATCAACTTTAATAGCTCCATCCTGTATAGTAGCATTGCCAGAGCCACCAGCACCTTGGAAATAGATCCAACTACCTTCTGTGTCTACGCTTCCTTGAGGAAGGTCTCCACTACCATCAGCTGGTACTGCATCTGATAATGCTTGATCAAAAGTACCATTGCCCACTAGATTAAGGGCATTTAATTTAGCATCTAATATTGAATCAGTTATTATAGATATATCCTTTGTCCATCTTTCATAAGCCTCATCAATAACCTCAACTGTATAGTTGCCCTGCGCTAAATTAAATTGTACATTACTTCCTTCTTTATTTCCTACCTCTTTACCACCCTTTAAAATCTTTACAGTAGCTGTTAGGCTATCTGCGGAATCAACATCAGTAATGCTTACTGTCAATTTAGACATATCTCCTTTAACCTCATTACCATTACATCCTACCACAGCTACTAAGCCAATTACTAAAAATATTAGTACAGCAAATCCCTTCTTAGAAAATAATCTATTCATCTTTTCCCTCCTTATAATATTTTAATCTGTATATTATAAGAGGTGACTATAAAGAGATTCTAGCTTCTCTTTTTCTTATTATCTTATATACTCTTAATATAACAATGTCTGAATAGAATGAGCTGGACTTACTACTTTAACAGCTCTATCTCCATCCTTTAATGTAAAGGTCTGTTCTTTATCGGTTTCATTCATCACTATAACTGCTATACTTCCATCTGTATTTTCAAAAGCAGTAATATTTAATTCTCCTATATCAGACTTCCATTCAATCCTTTTAGCACCTGGCAAGATATATTTACTAAAATGCCCCAGATAATAATAAGGCGTATTGTAATATAGAATATCCTTCTCCCTATCTGCCATGATAGGTGCATCACAAAGATTTCCTACATGATTTGGTCCACCCTCTTCATTTAAGTACATATTCCAGTCACACCATGCCACAGTCCAGTGATTTAAATCAGCAATAATATGTCTACCATACTTCTCACCAGTCCACCACTCGCCAATTAAATTATCTTGATCAATATTGTAATAAGGGTTGCATCCTTCAGTAAATACTAAGTTAGTCTGATAAGTCTCATAAGTATAGTCTAACACATCATTGTCTACTGTAGACTCACTATCTTCTGGACCATACCAATGAAAACCTACTCCCCAAACCCATTTAGCAGCTTCAGGATCAGACATAATAGTATCTACTCTTGACTTCATAATATCTTTATTGTGATCCCAGACTATAATCTTAATATCTTCTAGACCCTCTTCTTTTAATGTTGACCCTAAGATTTTAACAAAGTCCCTCTCTTGTTCATCAGTATAAATGCAGTTATCCCAAGGAGTTGTTGCCATTGGTTCATTTTGGATTGTTACTCCCCAAATATCTATACCTTCTTTTTGATACTCTTTGATATATTTAGCAAAGTACTTTGCCCATACTTCTCTATATTCATCCTTTAAGCTTCCACCATTGTTCATTCTCCCATTGGTCTTCATCCAAGCAGGAGGGCTCCAGGGAGAAGCAAATAGTTTAAAATCTTCACCTTTAGTCTTTAAAGCATCTTTAATCAAGGGAATTAAAGACTTTCTATCCCTTTCAATTGTAAAGTCTTCTAACTCTACATCACCAGGGGTTTCAGTATAAGCATAATTGCCTAAAGAGAAATCACAACTATTGATATGAGTTCTACAAAAGGTATAATTAATACCCTTTTCTGGGTGGAAATAAGCATCTATCGCTTCTTGACGCTTTTGGGGACTCAATTGATCTAGCGTTGAAGAAGCTGCTTCTGTAAAGGCACCTCCAAAACCAATAACCTCCTGAAACTTCTTATTCCTATTAATCTCTATCAAAGGTAGATTCTCTTGATAGTCTTTCTGAAAAGTTAATGAATCCTTTTCTGTTAACCTATCCTCTGTATCTTTTACTGTTTGGATTACCTTGATTTTATTCAAATCCATTATTAGTCCCCTTTCATTTGATTGAACTTTAAAAACATTAGTTATCTATGTTAGTCAACTAAAATTTCATTTATACATATAAGCTAAACTTAAAAATTATTGTAAAAGTGGATTTCATATCTTCATAATATAATCTATTATTTCGTTTATGAAATCCACTTAATAAGCTTAAATTTTAATTCTTAAAGCTTAAATATAATTTAGAAGTTTATATTATAAGTAGCTTTAATCTCATGAGTTGTATATCCACTATAAGTTGGAGCAACGTTCTTGATAGTTGGGCCATAATCCCAAGCATAACCTCCCTGTTCCGCAGGTTCATGTTCCCAACTTTCTCCACCATCGTACCATTGATGCTCTGCTTCTTTTTTATATACTGAATTCTGTAGTTCTTCTGCAGTAGCTTCTCTATCTAGATTATAGTTGTCATATTTATACATTACAGTAAAGCTAGTATTTTCAGTAATCTTATAGCTTGCTCCTAACTTAATTAAATGTTGTTGACCACTAGCATCTTTGATTACATCATTATCTTCTGTTGCATAACCAAAGTCATAACTACTAGTCAAAGTAACCAATTCATTTAATTTATAGCTACTTCCTGCTCCTAATTTAAACCTAGTTTCAGTAGAGAAGTTCTGGTTAATAGCTTTATCATCACCAGTATAGTAGTTGATATCACCATGTATATCTGCTGTTAATCTTTCATCATTAATTAGCTTATATGAACCATTTACATTAAAGTCATTATATTCCATATCTACATCAAAGTCATCATTCTCTCTAGTCATAATTCTATATGAAGCTCCTAAACTCCAAGGTCCATCTCCAAAGGATACACCAGCTTCAATCTCTCTTTCTGTATCATCTTGGGCATTATTTAATTGGCTTCTAGTCATCTCATAATTAGTTAGATCTAAAGTAAGTGTTGGGTTAAAGAATGTTTTCAAGTCATAACTTACATTCAAACCTAAACCTTTCTCGTATCCATTACCATCTCCATAATTAAAGTTAGCATCTCCAAACCAAGAATCCATATCATGGTCTGCACCAATTACAGCTATATAATCCTCTCCTACATTCTTATAAAAAGTATTAACCTTTAAATTAGGTAATGGCTTGACAGTAGCACCAACCTCAAATATATCAGTATCTTCCTTAGCACCTGCACCACTTAAATCATAACCAATAATGTGTTCAGGGCCAAAATCAGTTGATGGGTAAGGAAGGTTATGTACGTTCATAACCTCTGTTACATCATCACCATATTGAGCAGTGATAAATTCACCATTTAAAGTAACTTTATCTGTCAGACTATACTCACCATTAATGGCTAAATGTAAGTTATCAAGGTCTTTATCAAAGTTGTCACCTTGTTCATCAGAACTTTTATCATGAGTATTTATAATAAGAGCTCCAACCTTTCCTTTAGCTAAATCCTTCTTCAAATCTGCACCATAAATTAATTTATCTGCCTTCTTAAATGTCTCATGATTATTAACTATTATATCATCTCCAGCACTACTAGCAGTACCAGCTTGACTCTTAGTAGCTTGGAAGATAAATCCTTGAGTAGCTACTCCAGCTATATCAGTCTGTACTAATATACCTTCACCATAAGGATTCATTTCTCCCCAGTTATCTTCAAATTGAGTAGCTAAAACTCTTTCATTGAAATTATAATTAAAGTTATTAGTAGCTATTATTTTGGCGTATTGAGTATCGGCAGTTAGAGTTAAGTCCTTTAACTGGACTGGAGGATTATCTCTTACAGTTGGAGCCTCTTGTACTCTAGTTGCTCCAGTACCGTTAGGATAACCAACAAACTCATCTGTCAGTGATTCAAAACCAACATCAATTGTTACAATATCATCTATTTTGATTTTAGTATTCAATACTAACTGACTTTCAAACTTCTCTCGATTATCATTTCCATTATCACTTGTAGATTGCTTCCAATCACCAGTTCCAAAGATATTAGTATTACCATTCATTGAATAAAAAGGTTTACCATCAACCTCTGTAAATTCATCAAAAGTAAACCATAAACCTCCATTAAATTCAATCTCTGTCTCTGCAAAAGCAGGTAACGCTAATGAACAAATTAACACAAAAGTAAGTAATAAGGAAATCTTTTTCATAAATAACCCCTCCTAATATTAATTAAGTTTAAATTTTTTAATGTAGTTCCTTGCATATTTAAATTATTAGGACTTATAGGCTTATAAACTTATTTATAATTCAAATTAATATTAATATTAGTAACTATCCCCCTTTAATTTAGTAATTGAAATTTAATTATTAAGCTGTTAAATATCATTAACTAACAATATTTAACACCTGGCTTATCTAAGTAATGAATCACTTCAATTTTATAATAACAACATATTAAGTTTACTTGTAGAGGTGTATACCACTACTCCAAAAATAAATTATAATCTAATTATTTATACACTCTACTAAAATTTCTTAAATGCATATGATAACAAGATTATTAAAATCATTAGATTTTCTAGCTCTAATAATTACCTATAGCAGTTACTTCCTTTGATCTCATTGCTTAATTTTCTAGTATCCAATATCTTTTATATAAGTATGAACCATTAGAAATCCATGCTAATGACATATTTGGTTTACTTATAGAGGTCTATACCACTATCTTAAAAATTTAATAGTCCTATTATTTCATATACTAGATATAAAATAATAGCTTATCAATTATAGAAATTTAATTATAACTATGTGCTTAATTCCTCTAAAAGATGATTCTATTATAATATAAATATTCCATCTTTTCAATAGTTATTTTGATATTAAGTTAATAACCATCAGAAGATAAATTATACCTAAATTCCAATATATTCCCTAACGCAGTCCTATTTTAAAAATAGGTTGCCAAACACTCTATAGATATTCAACAACCTATTTCAAGATAAAATTAGCTTAAGAAAATATCTATTCTACTAACCTCACCTCTTCTAATTTCTTTAGCAAGGTCAGCTCTTACTTCTGATTCTTCAACTACAACCTCTTCACCTTTTTTAGTCAATAACTTATAGCTGTTTATCTCTACTTTATCATCACCAAAAGTATTGCCTCCTTTAGGGTTATGATAGACTACTAAAGTCTTACCTAAAAAACGATATGCAAAACTATTGGCTGGAATATCTACCTCTATCTCTTTAAATTCATTGACTTGTATTTTAACTCTCTTATCTTCTTTAGTAAATAACTTACTAGCCAACTTAGGATTAGGCTTATAAACTAACTCTTTATTTTTTATAGTAAATGGTTTATCACCAAAGCACATTAATGACCACATATGGATATACTCAGCAGTAGAACCACTTAAACGAGCAATATATCCACGCCCATGATTCTTCTTATCTCCATTAAGAGTACTTAAAATAAAGGAACTATTCTCTAGTATACTACGTCCATAGATTTTAGAGTCTTGGAAAGGAACTAAAGCAGAGTCAATAGCTTGATAATATTCATCATATAATCCAGACTTTAATAGCTCCAATAGGTATTTATACTCCATATGCAACCAGATAGAGCCATTCTCTAACCAGCCTGGACTAAATGCCCTAGCACGACCAATCTCATGGGATTCACTAGAGATATCTCCATTAACTCGATACATCCCTAAAGGTTGATCATATAAATCACTATTATGGACACTCTCATGTAACTTACGAGCTTCTTCTTTATCTTTTAATATCTTCATAGCCCTTACTTGACCTTCTAAGAAGGCAGGTAATCTATGCTGTTTGAATTCCTTAACTCTAACATAAGATAATCCTTTAGTTGAGTACTCTCCAGTCTCTTCAAAGTCAACAGCTTCATAGGAGAAGTACATAGTAAATAATTCAGTATCCTCCTCTTTAGCAGCTTCAAGAGCATAATTTAACTTATCTAGTACCTTAGTAAAGAAAGATTTAAGTTCTTCGATAGTCAACTCTTTTTCAGCCCCAGCAAAGCCCATAAATACTTCATCACGATAACTTTCTCTTAAAGAAGTAGCTACTTCCCAATATTTAAAATTATCTTGATTATTGGTCCAGACATCTAAAGCATCTTCTAAACCTTGATAAAAACTATAAAGCTCTTTTGGTAACTTAATTACCTGATTACCATCTAATCCTAACTCTTCTAAGGAAACCTTTAAGAATTCCACAAGTCTCATTAACTCCATAGTCTCTGCTATAGCAGAACCAAAGATCCCAGGTAATCCATTAAGGGCATCATACCAGCCTGGTTTATTGGCCTCCATCTCAATCCCAACACCATAAGGATCTAAAGTAGATACTTTATTTACTACTAAGGTAAGTAGCTTAGCTATTAAACTGGTACGATAAATCTCACCTTCTCCTTTATCTTTTCTAACACAATAAGGTAATCTATCTCTATTAGAAATTAGCTCTTTTTTCTGATCATCTTCATAAACAGCTTCATATTGGCGTGGTCCCTTATCAGTTAAGAGATATTTTTTACTCCTTGGCAAGACCTTAGTAAAATTATCATAAAAGGTATAGCCCTCACCAAATAATAACTTCTCCAAATTCTCTGGATAAATAGCTAGATAGTTTTCAATTAAATCTAAAGTATAAGTCCAATGATCTATCCAATAGCCTTCACCATGTTTAGCCTCAGTCCAAGAGTCAGAATTATCTATTAATAAATCAATAAATTCTTCAATAGGTAGCTTAATATTTAGATTGAAATCATCTATGAATACAGCAATTTCTCCAGGGGTAAATGCCTTATTCAATCTTTTTGCTAAAACTTTTTTACTACTTTCATCTACTTGCTCTAATACTTTATCCTTAGCTTCATCAGTTGCCAGATAAAATTTGCTTCCTTCAATTACCAATGGATTATATCCATCAGCTTGAATCAAGTTAGCAAAAACCTTAATATTATCTTCTTTAACACTTGGATTAAAGAAGTTATCACAACGCCGATTCTGATTTACATCTCTGAAGTTACCATTACCTTGTGAATAGTAAGTAGGCTCTAATAGGAAATGGTTATAATCTCGCTCTAAATCCCCATGCTTACGGGAGAAGATATGATAAGTCTTCTCTTTATTTCCTAGGCTGATTGGAAATCCACCACGTAATAAGTTATCTATAAATGTCTGGCGACTATAGGCATCTAAAGTAGGTTGACCACTTACAGTAAAGATATGATCAGCATAATAATTATGAATTCGTACCGTCTCTTCCTCTTTTTGATTTAAGTAATCAACAGTCAATAACTTCTCCTTAACCTCTAATAATCTATCTTGATTAGCAAGGTGTCCATAAACTGAATTGATTTCTATCTCTTCTTTTGGCGCTAAATTATGTTCAACAGCAGCCATAGCCATCGGGAAACGATTCTCTAAGATTTGCTCTCCACTATAATTAGCCAATCTATTTCTAACAAAGCCTACTGGCTCTTCTAAGTTAGTCATCTCAGCAAATACCAAATCTGGATCTACCACAGGGGTCAATAACTGATTGTTTTCTTCTTGCTTAACAAAAGAAATATAAAAGTTACCTGCATTCATCTCTTTAACCTCAGCCTCATCCTCAGCAGAAGCTCTTAAACGATAAAAAGGGGTCTTATCTTCAAAAGCATAGACCTTTGCCCAAGCAGAGATTGTCTGACTCACCTCTTTTAATGCCCCATTTTCCATACCATAAGGGATAACGATTGGCATCCCATCTAAGACCTCTATTTTCTGCTCTATCTCACTAATATTCTGAAATTTAACCCTCCGGACTAGAGCACCAAAATTCTCATTAGGTAAGATAAAGTAAGTAACCTTAACCTTGAATCCTAAGTTTAAATTCTCTTCTTCAATAGTTAGTGAATGGAGGGAGATAGTCATTTTAGTGGACACACCATCAACTAACTTTCTAAAGGGTTCATAGACAAGTTCTTTTCCATCTTTTTTGAGTTTAATAAAGGTTCTAAAGCCTTTAGTTTCAACATTTTGATAAGATTTATTAGCTGGATAAAACTCCATAATTGGATTATCCTTATCCTTTGATCCAAAGCTAGCAATTCCTTGACCACGATTAACATAAAAAGCCCAGATAGGAATTCCCAATTTGCCAGCAATACCAGGTAAAAAACTTGCAAAAGTACGTTTGTTCTGGTAATTCTCTATAACAAAACTTCCATCTTTATTTAAGAAGAAATCTTGAGACATTTTATCTACCTCCTTATAACTTATCAATTCCTAATACTATTTCTTTAAATAACTACTTATAAAACGGCTATATTTTTTATCTAGTTGTTATTGTTATTCCAAAGGGATTTTGTTAACTCAACCAATTTATCCTGTTGAGTTTCACTTAAATCTACCTCTGGCGAATTGGATAAATCTGTATCTCTATTCTCTACAATCAAGACCATAGCATCTTGACTTAAAGTATGGGTGTGCAATACTCCTTGCTTAATATTATACATCTTCCGTGGCTCCATATCTTGAGCATGTATCTTAGTAACCCCCGATTCATCACCTTCACCAATAAATAAGATACATTTACCTGCTAATAAGATAAATACCTCATCGGTCTGAAGATGCTTTTGCATCTTAGTAATCTTTTGAGGAAGTAACTCATCACAGTAATTTAAAATCGCTACTCTCCACTGACCATAATCAATTACAGGCTTATACCCTTCATCAATATACTCTTTTACTTCTAATAATTCTTTGTGAGCCTCCATAATTCCACTTCCTTTTTGAATTATATCAAAAGTAAAATATTATAATAATATCTTGTGTTAGTATAAAGAACTAATCCGATATATTTAAATTTTACTCTAAAGTTCGATAGCCATAGATAGTTAACCCAAGATAACCTCTATCTCATTAACATCATCTAAAGATAATCTTTCTATTAACTCTTTTTTAATTATTGCAGATTGATCCTTTATTTCAAAATTAATCTCTTCATCATTTATTATAATATCTATAATATTATACTCACCAAATTCAAGCTCCTTTTGGTTCTTATAGATTACATTTATAGGTCGATTAGCAAAAAGAGTATAGATGTTGGCATTCCCCTCATTATCAAACTGCTTCTTTAATAATTTAGGGTTCAAGACTAAGTTGCCTAACTCCCCTCTAACTCCATAAACTTGAGTTACTTCTGTTAACAACAGCCAGCTAGCAGAACCTGTCAGGTAGTGGTATAGACCTCTTCCGCGTTGATTAATATACTCTGGTATACCAGGATATATTCTACTTGTCTTAAATTCTTTACAATGTCTATAAATAGAATTTATAACCTCATAGCCCTCTTTGGCAAAACCACGTTGATAAAGGGCATTTCCATACATTACAGCCATATGACTGAACATTGCTCCATTCTCTTTATGCCCAAAAGCAAAGCCAAACAACCTTCCTAGATTGGTCTTTAACTCTTTAAAGTTGGTATTTAAACGATATCCACCAACTATATCATCTTTTAAATAATGATCAGCAGCTTTAACAATCTTCTCTACCTGCTCATCAGTAGCAACCCCACCCATAATAGTAAATACCTGTCCTGTTAAAGTCATTCTTGTACCTAATGGATGATCACCCTCTAGGCGCTTCCCATCATTGTCATAATAACCATTAAACCATTCATAACCTTCATTATTTTTAATCCATTCATTCTTCCGCAGATGATCTATAATCCAATTACCCTTTACCTTTAAATCATTAGCCAATTCTTCAATAGAAATCTCAACCTTATCACCTGAAACTCTACTAACACAGCTATCAAAATATTGACCTAATAGCTTATGCTTAGCTTCTACTGAATCATAATCTACTTTATTATTTAATGTATCTAATAAGAGCTTCATCTCTCTGGCAATCTCTAATTTATTAATCTCCCTTCTTTCTGCTAACTCACGTAATAAATTAGCCATCTCCAATAAATTACTAGCATATAAAGCCGTAAAAGCTACACTCTCTCCTCGTTCTTCAGCCATATCTAAACCATCATTCCAGTCAGCACCCTCTAGCTTAAAGTTATTATGCTCTCCTACATTAAAGAATAATGTCAGATGCTGAACTAACATATGCTCTAAAATACTTCCTTTATAAATATTACCTTCTCTATCTAATAATTTATTACCATCTTCAGGCTCCCAGTTTTCATCATTCCTCTTAGAACGATAGATCTGAGCATCTTTAAAGTAGGTCTGCCCTTCTAATAAGAAGTCTATATCTCCACTCTGGTCGATATATAACTTAGTAGTTAAGAATGGCCAAGAGCCATGATCCATCCATACCCTACTAATATTATTTCTATCAGCAATAAACTCTCCTGGCTTAGAACCAATAATAGTAGCATTACTCCCATCAATTCTAATCCCTGCAAAATTATTCAATAATAAATCCCTTACCCCTTCTGGCTCCATCAACAGAAGAGCTAAACAATCTTGCCATAAATCTCTCCATCCTCTTCCCCCACGACCATAATCATGATGTGGAAGGAAGGAACAACCATAAATTCTTCTTAAAATCGGTTGTAAAGTAACCCATTTCATCCAGTTATCATAATCTGGATTACCAGATTTAAATTGTACTTTATTAATCTTCTCTTCCCAATAAGCTCTGTTTTGACTTAGATAATTATCAAATAAGTCCTTATTTAAGTACTTTTCTGCCAAGCTATCCACAATATCAACGTTTTCACCAATAGCTATAGCGATTATATACGATTCTTCTTCTCCAGCTTTTAATATAGTATCTTTAAACCTTAGTCCTCCAATAGATTCAAAGCCTTCTAATTCTTTTCCTGCTTGGCAATAGACATCTAAATTCTTAACAATAGCTTTTGGCCACTCCAAATTTCCACCTTCGCCAATAAAATCCTCTACAATTGGGCAGAACCCTACAGGTCTTTCTCCATTTTGATTCGACCCTAAAACTCCATAGCTTACATCATTAATTTGATGCCCCCGCTCATCAAAGGATAGTGTTGGGTTGACAACTATACCACTATCTATAGTCTTAATCCTATGTAACAAAGAGGTCACATGTCGATGATCTCGTAGATTATCAGCTGACCGACCATAGATAGGTATGGCTGCTGTAGGAGTTATCTTCTTATCTTTCTCTCCTATATTGGTGATTTTAACCTCCATCAACTCTACTGTATCATCATTAGCTGGAACAAAACTAGTTATTTCCGATTTAATTCCCAACTTCTCATTCTCTCTAATAACCTTATGCCACAATAAGCCAGCTTCTACAGTAACCTTCTCATCTTCGGGATTAAAATGTAGAGCTATCTGCTGCGCTGAATTCCCTGTAGCAGACCATATTATCTCATCATCTATATTCAACCAGAAGTTTCTAGCTGATTTAGTATTATGCAAGTCCTCCACAGAAACTGGCATTAAAGCAAAAGTATTCTGACTTGTCTTAATATCTCCATGTAGCTTAGGAGTAACCACAGACATCATCCCCGCTTCATTGCTTAAGGGAAAGTAGAGATAACTACTCTTATCTGCTTCTTCTAATCTAAACTCCCCATTCTTTCCAATAAACTCCCAAGCTTTGCATCTTTCTTCTGCCATAAACCTATTCTCCCCTCTCTATTTTTATTGTCAGGGTCTTATATTAAACCTAGCCTTACTGACTATACTTATTATTTATTAATGTTTAAACTTCTAAAGAGTTGTTCACTATTATATTTTTATACCAATAAGCACTATCTTTTAAAATTCTCCTTTGATTATTCTCATAATCTATATATGTTATTCCAAAGCGTTTACTATATCCATAAGCCCATTCAAAGTTATCCATCAATGACCAGACATAATATCCTTTTAATGCTACTCCTTCTTGAATAGCCTTATAGGCACTTTGAAAGTGGGCTTTTAAATAATCAATTCTATCTTGATCATGGACACCACCACCTTCAGAGATTTTATCATCAAAAGCGGCACCATTTTCAGTTATATAAAGAGGCTTTTGAGTATACTCTTGATTTAATTTAATTAAGAGATCATAGAGGCCTTTAGGATAAATTTCCCAATCCATAGCTGTATATTGGCTATCTTGAGGTTTTACTCCTTCAATTCCTAAAAATTTAGAATCTTTATTATACCTAACTAAAGAACGACTATAATAATTAATGCCCAAAAAGTCTATCTCCTCTTTAATCAACCCCATATCATCTTCTCTGATATCCAAGTTATTAAACTTCTCTCCATAAAACTCAACTATTCTCTCTGGGTACCTACCTTTAAATAAAGGTTCTAAAAACCAACCATTAATATAATCTTCCATTCTTTTAGCTGCTTTATTATCTTCTACATTATCAGAAATAGGATAAGAAGAGATAAGATTTAAGGTAATTCCTATCTCATTATCCAATTTCAACTCTCTAAATTTTTTCACTGCCAAGCCATGAGATAATAACAGATTATGAGCAACCTGTAAAGCAACTTGCTGGTCTTTAATTCCTGGTGCATGATCTCCAGAACCATGCCCATTAAAAGCTACTACAAAAGGTTCATTATGAGTAATCCACTGGGAAACAACATCTCCAAATTCATTGAATAAAATTTCAGCATAATTTACAAAATGCTTTACTATCTCACGATTAGCCCAACCACCTTCTTCTTGTAAAGCCTGTGGCAAGTCCCAATGATAAAGAGTAACTACAGGTTTAATTCCAGCTTTTAAGAGTTCATTAATTAAACCTCTATAAAAATCTAAACCCTGTTGATTTATCTCTCCCTTACCTTTTGGTAATATCCGTGGCCATGATATAGAGAAACGATAACTATCAAGACCTATTTCCTTCATTAACTCTACGTCCTCTTTATATCTATGATAATGATCACAGGCTACATCTCCCGTATCACCATTTGCTACTTTGCCAGGTGTATGACTAAACCTATCCCAGATTGATTCTCCCTTACCATCTTCTTGATAAGCCCCTTCTATTTGATAAGCGGCAGTCGCAGATCCCCAAATGAAATCTTTTGGAAAATATAATCTACTCATCTTTTCTCTCCTAACAATAATTATTTACCTTTCACTCTAATTAGTATATATTTTTAAGCTAAATTTCTAAATTTATCCCTTAGTTGCACCTTCAGTTATTCCAGAGATAAACTGTTTAGAAGCAGCTACAAAGGCGATTATAATTGGTGCAATAGCTAAAGTTGTCCCTACCATTTGTGCTCCCCAATCATTATCTACCTTTCCTCCTAATTTGGAAAGAGCCACTGGAATCGTATACATTGCCTTGTCTTGTAAAATCAATAATGCTGCCATATAATTATTCCAAGAAGTAAGGAAGGTTAGAAGTCCTAAAGTACCTAATCCAGGTAAGCTCATCGGTAGAATAATTCTAAAGAATATCTCAAATTCTCCACAGCCATCTATCCTAGCCGCTTCTATAATTTCATCTGGAATATCCTCCATAAACTGCCTCATTAAGAATATACCAAAAGCATTAGCCATTCCTGGTATAATTAAAGGTTTAAATGTATTTACCCATCCAAATTTGGTCATCATGATAAACCATGGAATAATAGATAACAATCCAGGAATCATCATTGTTGCTAGCATTATGAAGAATAATTTCTCCTTATACTTAAAATCATATTTGGCAAAACCATAACCTCCCAAAGAACAAAAGAATACAGTAGCAATTGTAGCTACCGTTGCTACAAATATACTATTTAAAATATTTCTATAAAAAGGCATAACACTCAATAATCTACTTAGATTATCAGAAAAAGAATCTCCAAACCAGAGTGGTGGAGGAAAACTAAAAATTTCTGCGTTACTTTTAGTAGCTAATACAAGCATATAATAAAAAGGGAATATAGTAATTACTACCCCCAATACCAGAACAAAATACATCAGTCCTGTCTTTATCTTACTCCAAACTTTTTCAGTATTAACCTTTGAAGTACCAATTTCATTGTACTCCACATCTATCTTCTCCATCTATTTCCCCTCCTTATCTATTCACTTCTAAAGAATTTATTATTAAAGTAACTTAATAGAACTATTATAAAACAGAGAATATAGGCCATCGCACTCCCTGCTCCAAAATCTAGGGTCTCAAAACCAGTATTATATAAGTACATTGCTGTAGTTAAACCAGCATTAGATGCTCCACCTGTAGCACCAACTAGTTGTCTAGCTTCGGCAAAGATCTGTAAGTTACCAATAATAGACATTGTAACCCCAAAGAAGATAATAGGTCTTAATAAGGGCAAAGTAACTTTAAAGAAAATCTGGCGTAAGTTAGCTCCATCAACTCGAGCAGCTTCATATAAAGTTTCTGGTATCTTTTGTAACCCAGCATAATAAATAATCATATTCCAACCTGTAAATTTCCATGTTATCAATAGAGCAATTGAAGGCTTAATCCATTCAGGTTTAGTCACCCACCCTATTGGTAATTGAATATTAAATAAATCAAATAAGAACTTAATAGGTGGAAAAGTAGCCAATAGCTTTATAATAGTATTTAATATTCCAAACTGTTGACCCAATAAAAGCCCAAATATCATAGCTACTGCTATAGCAGAGGTTATATATGGTAAAAAGTATGCAGATCTAAAGAACTCTTTAAATTTTATTAAACCTGAATTTAAAATAAATGCCAAAGATAGTGCTATTACATGCTGAGGAACTGTAGTTAAAGCAAAGATAACGAATGAATTGTAAAGTGATTTCCAAAATAAAGGATCGCTTAAAACATATTTGTAATTACCAAGACCGACAAACCTCATAGCAGACATTCCATCCCACATATTAAAACTTAAGTAAAAAGAGAATAAAATTGGGAAAATCCCAAATACAGCAAAAAGAATAAAAAATGGTGAAACAAAAATATATGGTGCCACTTTCTTGCTCAATCTCATATTCTAACCTCCTTCTTTTAAGGGGTCGTAAATTTACGACCCCTACTTATTACTTATCTTCTTTGAGTCTTTCTTTCAATAATCTTTTTAGCTTCTTTTAATGCTACTTTAGGATCTTTATCATTTTCTAAAACTTCAGTCAAAGCAGTTCCTAAAGCTCTTTCAGCAATCATATCATTAACGTTTGTAATAACATTTGGTATTTCTGCTGCTGTTTCTGCCCAGAGTCTTCTAACCTTCTGACCACCATAAAATTCATCACCTTCATCAAATACTGGACTGTCATAAGTTTCTGTTAAAGAAGGAAACATATCATAAGCTTTAAACTGTGCTAATTGAATATCTGGTCTTGTAGCAACAAATTGAATATACTTCCAAGCAGCATCTTTATGCTTAGCATCTGCTGGAATACCAGCAAAGGATCCTCCCCAACTTGCATACATTCCATCAGGGAAGTTAGTCGCTCTCCATTTGCCTGCTGTATCTGGAGCTATCCAACCTTTAATATGTCCACCTAACCAAGCTCCTGAAGGTGCCATTAATGCTGTTCCTTCTTGGAATGTTGCATACCATTCATTACTCCACTCTCCAATTCCAGCATCTAAACCTAACTCTCTAACTTTCTTAGCCATTTCAAAAGCCTTTACAAAGTTTGGAGAATCAACTATAGAATTTCCTTCAGCATCAAAGTATCTTGTTCCACCACTCTTAGCATACATATTATAAATATTTGTTGCATCTGCTATTAACCATCTATCATTAGTTCCATCTCCATCTATATCTTTAGCAAATTTCTTTCCAACCTCAATCCAATCCTCCATAGTCTTAATATCATCAATACTTACCCCTAATTCATCAAACTTATCTTTTCTATAAAAGATAGTAGCAGGAGCTATATCTGTTGGAATACCAAGCATTCTACCGTCTTGAGTCATTCCTTGCGACCATGCATAAGGAACAATTTTATCTTTATATTGAGTTGCATTATAAGGTGCTTTTGACAAATCTACAAACCCACCTTTACCAGAAAATTTTCCAATGTGAGCAATTTCGAAAAATGCTACATCTGGAACCTCTGCACCAGCTGCAATCTTAGTTAACAATGAATTATGATGTTCATTAATCTCTGTTATTACTGGCTCAACTTTAATATTAGGATATTTCTTTTCAAAAGCAGGGATAACAACATCTACCATAGCTTCATCTGCCCATGAAGCAACCTTAATTGTTATTGGACCTGAATCGGTGTTTTCGGTAGATTCTGCCACCTTTTCATTATTTGCTGGAGTTTGAGAAGTTTCAGGTGCCTTTGATGAACAAGCTGATAATAATAGCACAAAAATCAACATCCCCATAATAGCTAAACTCTTTAAACTATCTTTTTTCATTATTATTTCCTCCTCTAAAATAAAATTGATTTTTAGCTAATTTTATAAGTACATTAGCTAAGCAACTTATAGTATTACTACCTATTTCTTGCTCATAATTACTAATGTTTGTTATAAAATTAACCATCTCATACTTAAATTTAATAATTTATTATAGCAAATAAATAATCTCTATACCTTCCTGCTTTATGTAATTCTCTGCCTTATTTAGCTTATAGAAGAAGATATAGCTTTAGCAGATTATATCACTTTAAAATAGTAATTTCTTATACTCTTATAGCAGATAACCAGACATCGACATGCTAATGGTTACAGGTGTATACCACCATACTCAAAAAAATTATAAGCATTACAAGTTAATCATTCTCTTATACCCTTATAGTTCTATAACCTTTATTGAGTTTGCAGACCTAAGGAATTATATATTGAGGGATTTAGGTGTTGTGGTGTATACCACTACCCCATAAAAATAAACACCCTCTTAAATAGTAGTTGTATAATTATAACCTTATATATCTTAAGTCTTATAAATAAAGAGAGTTAAAATTGAAAACACCATAGCTCCTTATTAACTAAATTATAACAAAGGTCAGGTTATATTTCAAGTATTATTTAATTTTTTTAAATCAATACTTTAGAAAGAAATAATACCTAACCTAATCAAATTATCCCTGACCTTTATTTATAAGATGATTCTCATATTTTTTGAAAAATGGATAATAAAATCCACCTGATAATAATGTTAAAAAGATTACTAATATAGCTGCCTTCCAATCTAAAGTAGATAAAAGAGCACCTAAAGGAGCTGGTATTATCCAAGGAACCCTAATAAAACTCTTTTGTACAATTCCATAACTTATAATAAGATATGCTAATACACCAATAATAGGTTGTACAAATACAAAAGGGATGAACAGAATTTTATTTAATACCAAAGGTGATGCAAAGATAAGAGATTCATCAATATTAAATAGACTTGAAATCAAATTGGTTTCTCCTATCTTTTTCAACTGTTGTGCTGAACTGCTCCAACACAAAAACGAATAAGCTAAAGTAGTTCCCGCACCACCAATCAACATGTAAAAATTTAAGAATTGAATTGTAAATATCTTATCCATCTCTTGTCCAGCTAGATATAAATTAAGATTTACCATCCAATTATACTCTAATATCGGTCTTAAAAAAGCATCTACCATTGTAACACCATGAATACCAGTAAACCATAATAACTGCATTAACATACCGAAAAAAAAGATTCCTATGGGCGTATCTACAATCCTAACTATAGAATCAAAAATAATATTAATTATTTCAGGAAATGATATTCCAATTATCCTATGGGTTCCAAAATCCAAGAAATAAAAGAATAAAATAGAGCATAAAAGAGGAACTAAAGATGTGAAAACTTCTATGGTAGCTGGAGGTATATTGATTTTTAGATTTAATTTAACCTCAATATTATCTAATTTCCTCATTATCTCCACTGTCAAAATAGCTACTATAATTGCTGTAAATAAATTTTGTCCATTCAAATTATCTATTATAAATAAATTATCATCAAATTCAACAGATACTATTAAAAAATTTATTATAGCAACTTTAGTAACAATTATCTCCTTTAGCTTATACTCCCTTGCTAAATTATAACTAATAGCCAATACTAAAAAGACACTATAAATTCCAACAGTCACCTTAAATAACTTCATAATTGCTTCATTATTTGCTTCAGACCATTCTCTCCATAATAATAAGAATTTAAAAAAAGAATTACTACCAGCTATATTAAACTTAATAGGAGCATACCTTAATATTATTACAATACTCCCAATAAAAGTAACAGGTATAGTACTTACTAATCCCTTTTTAATCGCTTGAATATGTCTTTGATTAGATGTCTTAATCATAAAAGGTACTAAATAATTCTGTAGACAACTAAATAACTTATCAAAGTTCATTATAAATTTATTCCCCTTTTTTAATTTAACTATTATACAATTATTTAAATCTAGGAACTAATAATTATTAATCTATTATATCTACGATAAATAACAAAATATTATATTAAATAGATAGATCTTCAAATACTTCAATAGTACATGCTTATATAATAATCTCTAGACCTCTCTTAACTCTCTATTCATTCTTTAAATCAAATTCACCAATAACTATAATAACAATACTATTAATTATTAATTGTTAGTTAGTGTGGTGTGAATACTATAATTATCACCTCGATAGAAGTTAAGACTAAATTCTACTGGTGTAGTACCAGAGTAAGTAACTCTTGTATTACGCAAAATCGGCTGATCAACACTTCCTCCTAAAAGTTCAGCAATCTCTTCATCAGCTAATATAGCTTCAATTTCCTGATTTGCTAAAGTTGGCTTGTAACCTACTTTACTTAAAGTATTATAAATAGACTCTTTAGAAAGATCTATCTCCAAAATTTCTGGACATATATTATAAGGAATATAGGATTTTTCATACCCTATTGGCTGATTATTGGCAAAACGTAATCTAGCTGTCAAGATAATTTTATCTTCTTCTTTTATCTCTAAGCGGTTAGCTATTTCATGAGTAGCAAAGACTACTTTATTCTCCAAAACCTTACTAGATGGAACCATCCCCATCATTTCAATATGTTCATTAAACCCAATTAAACCAGGAAAGGTATCTAATTTCTTTTCAGAAACAAAAGTACCTTGACCTCTCCTTCTCTCTAAAATTCCTTCTTGAACTAGATTATTAATAGCCTTTCTGATAGTTATCCTACTTAGATTAATCTCTTCACTATACTGTCTTTCTGATGGAATCTTATCACCAGGCTGATATACTCCTTTTTCTATCTTTTCCCTAATTATATTCTCTAATTGATAATATAAAGGAATTGGACTGTTCTCATTTAATCTCATAATATCCCTCCTGTTTCTTATTCTACTTTATAAATAAATTCCAGATACAAAAGTAGTTGATTCAAGGTGTACCGGTCTATACCCGTATTGCAAGAAATTATATATTTCAATTATAACAAGTATATTATGAAACATCAATCTTTATTTCTATAACAACATAATTATTTCACCTAGAAAGTAAAGAAAATGAATAATTAATTAATATATATAGAACTTGATAAAGATTTGATATTAAAAATTATTAAGTTATAGTCATCCAACTGTGAAATAAAAAAACAAAGCAATTGTTAACCACAACGCCCTAGCCAATGTATTTAATCTTGGAGTGATTATTTGACTACAGCTATTAGCTATACTTATCCGTGTTTCATCTATGTTAATCTGTGGCTAGATATTTAAATTCTTTTTCACATTCTATATACATAATAGTTGAAAAGAGTTAGTAATTTTTATAATATATATAGTAGATATATATTATTTTCTAGATATTTATTAACTATTATCAATTATTAGTTAGGGGAGGTAATATTGATGAAATTAAATAAGTGGATACTGGCAGCAGTTTTACTGATAACCTTAATTCTTATAATAAGGTTAGTAGCAAATCGTAAAAAAAATAATTATCCAATTACTAAGATTTCTGATAATAAGCCAAAAGAATATTCTATCTATCAAAAGAATATAACCTACCATGGTAATTATATTGATATAGATTCGATAGATTTCTTCGGTAAATTTAGCAGATCCCCTGACAATACTTATATAGTTGCTTATTCAGAAAGTCCTATAAATAAATATGTACTACTAAAAGGAGAAGATATTTTAGTTGAAGGAGATATAGAGAGACCTAGTTTTGCTAATGTAGCAAACAATGGAACCTTCATCATTAATAATTGGGGGATATCAACTAACCTCTTTGGTCTCTTTACTGCTTTTAATAAAGATGGGGAAATTATAGTTAGTGAGAAATTAAAAGCCAATTTGTATAATAATAGTATATCTAATGATGGTAGTTATGCTGTCTGTCAAACCTATAAAAGTAAGCATGAGGATGACTCTAATAAATTATTATTCTTTGATTTAAAAGAAAAGAGGTTACTTTGGAAGATTAAACCCCTAACTGGAATAGCAGAGTCTTATAGCTTTGATATAGATAAGAAGATATTAACCTTACATTATACAGATAATAAATCTTATCGTTATAATTTTGAAGGTGTGTTTTTAGACGAAGAAATTCTAAAAGAAAACTATATGGAAATAAAATATTCTACAGATCTTTTTGAAGCTCTAGAAGAGACTCACAAAAAACATTTAGAAGATCTCTCTAAAGAAGAATTAAATCTTCATTTGAAGAAATTAACTTTTCTTTTAGACTTTGAAGATATAACAACTGTTAAATATAAGCATGCTAGAACCTATAGATATATTGGAGAAGTCTATTTGGAATTAAATAAAAAAAGAGATGCCCTTGAAAATTTTAAAGAAGCTTTGAAAATTAGCAAAAGGGTTGGAGTCAAACGGATTACTAAACAACTTGAAGAGGAATTAGAAGTTGAATAATAAAAAAACTTAGGTAATTTCCCTAAGTTTTTTATGTATGTATATTATCAATCAAAAAAGCAGACACTTATTAAACTATATCATCTTATCCTCTTCTTTTAATCTTTTAATCAGCCTCTTTATCACATGATCTGGTACAAGACCTTCAATACATCCTCCAAAGCTAGCCACCTCTTTAATAGAACTGGAGCTTAGATAGGCATATTCAGTACTTGTCATCATAAATAGAGTCTCTATATCTGGGGCCAACTTCTTATTCATTGAAGCCATCTGAAACTCTGCTTCAAAATCAGAGACAGCCCTTAATCCTCTAATAATTACTCCTGCTTTCTGATTATTAATATAGTCAATTAGCAGCCCTTCAAAACCATCTACTTCTACCCCATCAAAATCTTGAACAGCCTCTGCCAACATCTCCATTCTTTCTTCCATAGTAAAGAGAGGACTCTTATTAGGATTATGGAAGACGGCTACAATTACCTTATCAAAGGTTCTACTAGCCCGTTCAATAATATCTAAATGACCATTGGTTACAGGGTCAAAGCTCCCTGCATAAACAGCTATATTACTCAATCTTATTCCTCACCTTCTCTTATTTTTAATAAAGTAATACCACTTTTACCATATTTCTTCTCTTTTATTATATCATATCCTTCAGGTAAAGCTATAGTATCTTTGGAAAAGTGTTCAATAATTATAATTCCACTTGGGTGAAGTAACTTATACTCTTTAATCTTATCCAAAGTCTGAGTATATAAATTCAACTCTTCATAGGGAGGATCCATAAAGATTAGATCAAAATTCCCTGTCAATCCCCCTAAAACCTTTAGAACATCATTATTAATTATTAGGCTCTCATCCTCATAACCGACCATTGCTAAATTTTCATTAATAATTTTAGCATTTCTCCGGTCTTTTTCTACGAAGATAACTTCTTCTGCCCCACGGCTTAAAGCCTCAATACCAATGCCCCCAAATCCTGCAAATAAATCTAGAAACCTAGCACCAACTATATTAGGACCTATAATATTAAATAAAGACTCTTTAGTCCTATCGGTAGTAGGTCGAACATCACCTCTATCGATAGACTTTAGTTTTCTACCCCTATCTCTTCCTGCAATAATTCTCATCAAAACACCCCCGAAACTAATTTACAATTAACTTCAAAATACTTATCGTTTTAATTGTACATTATAGTTAGCTAATATCTAGCAATTCAAAGTCATAATTGAAATTCTCTGTTAAGATACCTTTTAATAGTTTATTCTCCCTTTTCTCTAATCTTGGATCATCTTTAATAAGAGCAAAAGCATCCTCTCTAGCCAATTCTAATAGTTTATGATCTCGTAAGATATCTGCAACCTTCAAGTCTGGCATACCATGCTGACGAGTACCAAAAAATTCTCCAGGACCCCGCAGGTGCAAATCCTCTTCTGCTATTACAAAACCATCGGTAGATTTGGTCATAATCTTCATCCGTTCTACACCCTCATCTGTAGATGGGTCTGAGATTAGAATACAGTAAGATTGGTATTGGCCTCTTCCAACCCTTCCTCTTAATTGGTGGAGCTGAGCTAATCCAAAGCGCTGTGCATCTTCAATAATCATTACCGAAGCATTAGGAACATTGACTCCTACCTCAATAACAGTAGTCGATACCAGAATATCAATATCTCCTATCCTAAAGTCCTCCATTACCTCTTCCTTCTCTGTCGGCTTCATCTTACCATGTAAAAGAGCAATCTTCAAATCAGGGAAGTACTCATTTTGTAGCTTAATAGATAACTCAGTCGCCGATTCTATATCTAATTTCTCTGACTCTTCTACCAAAGGACAGACCACATAGGCTTGCCTTCCCTTCTCTATCTCCTCTCTTAAAAAAGAGTAGATTCTATCTCTGACCTGCTGCGTTCTCCATTCAGTGATAACTGGTTTTCTCCCTGGTGGTAATTCATCAATTACAGAGACATCCAAATCACCATATACAGTCAAGGCTAAGGTTCTGGGAATTGGAGTAGCAGTCATAACAAGTACATCTGGATTATCACCTTTCTCCTGTAAAGTAGCTCTTTGCTTGACTCCAAAGCGGTGCTGTTCATCAATAATAGCTAAACCTAAATTAGAGAAATTGATTCCTTCTTGAATCAGAGCATGGGTTCCAATTACTATATCGATCTCTCCAGCTTCAATTGCCTCTAATAGCTCTTTTTTCTCTTTAGCCTTTAAACTTCCAACTAAAAGCCCTATTTCGAGCCCTAAAGGCTCTAAATCATCCTTTAAACCTAAGTAATGTTGCTCTGCTAAAATCTCTGTAGGAGCCATCAATGCCCCTTGAAACCCTGATTGTACTGTCTTTAATAATGCCAAGGTAGCTATAACCGTTTTTCCCGCTCCTACATCACCTTGTAAGAGGCGGTTCATATTCCTATTAGACTCCATATCCCCTTTAATCTCCTGCCAGACCCTTGCCTGAGCCTTAGTCAAATCAAAGGGTAGCAAATCTAAAAACTTATCAACTAAGCCATTCTCTTTAGAATGCTTGATTCCTAACTTATCACTCTGTGCTTCAGACTTTTTTAATGCCAAAATTAACTGTAAGACAAATAACTCCTCATAGGCAAATCTCCTTCTTGCTTCTTTTAATAATTCTTTAGATTCTGGAAAATGAATCATTGGGAGAGCATAATTTAAATCTAAAAATTTATGTTTATTTATAATATCTTCAGGAAGAAACTCCTCAACATCCCCCAAATATTTATCAAGACCATTTTTAACAATCCTTCTTAACTTCTTCTGGCTGATACCTTTAGTCGTTGGATAAACTGGAACTATTCGACCAGTATGTAAGTTATCTTGGAAATCAACCTCTTCAAAATGGGGATTGTTAATCTCAAAGTTACCATAGCTATACTTGACCTCACCACTGAACAAGAAGGTAACATCTTTTCTAAAAGTCTTTTTAATATAGCCTTGATTGAACCAAACACCATGCAATATCCCAGTACCATCACTGATAGCAACTTTAATAATCTTAAGCCCTGATCGGGGCTTAATCTCATTGATATTAACAACCTTACCTTGAACAGTCACATTCTCTCCAGTCTTTAACTCTCTAATCTTCTTAGTCTGACTCCAATCATTATAATCTCTAGGGAAGTAATAAAGCAAGTCTTTTAACTCTTTAATCTCCAATCGTTTTAACCGTTTTGTCCAATAATCTCCTACCCCTTTAATATATTTGATAGGTTGATGCCAAAATCCACTTTTCTTTTTATCTACTTCAGCCTTCTTTTCTTTAACCTTCTTTACTTGTTGCTTATTAGTTGGCTTATCCTTCTTTTGAATTGCTTTCTCTTTGTCGACCTCTTTATTTCCATCAAAATTTAACTGTAAAGAGTTCTGTGGAGCTTTATTCTTCCTTTTAGCTTTCTTCTTTATCGGCAGCTCCTTAACTATTCTCAATCTATTATCACTTAAATTAAAGACTGCTCTCCCCTTTATTTTTTGACCTAATTGGTTGATCAATTTAATAGATTCCTTTAACTTCTGATGCCTTTTCTCCAAAGCAACCTTCTCATAATCTATAAATAAAACATACAAGTCTTGAGCAAGGTTTTTAATCTCTTCTTCCTCTGTACTTGCCTGTAATTTATTACTCCAATTTAAGATATAACTATCAAATCCCCCAAAGACTGAGGTATTCAATCCTTTACCTTTAATCTCTATTGGAATAGGTTTTATAAGATTTTCAAATATATCTTCTACCTTTTTCATGCAATCACCTCATTATTCAAACTCGCTAATATATGGGGGAAGATATTACTATCTAATCTCAATTAGATATTATCAAGTTTATAAATAACCAATTAATATTTTAAAGTATTATTAGTATTAACAACCTATATTAAAAAAAATTCCTAATACTATTTAGCATTAGGAATTACCCAACTAACCTTTTATAATACACCAATTATTTATAAATTATCATTCCAAAAGGAGTTGGACCAATATGTGCACCGACTACTGAACCAAATTGAATCATGTTTACTTCTTCCCAGTCAAATTCTTCAGTTAACATCTCTTTTAATTGATTAGCATTATCTAAGTATTTACCATATAATACAACTAACTTATGACCTTTATTATTTGTTAATTCTTGTTTAGCTAACTTCTTAAATTCCTTATATAACCTTTTATCCCCTCTAATTCTCTTATATGGAGTTATTTCACCATTATCTATAGTCAGCATTGGTTTAACATTAAAAAGATTACCTATAAAAGCAGTAGCCTTACCTATACGACCTCCACGTTCTAGATAAGTTAAATCATCTATAGTAAAATAAATCTTAACATTCTCTTTTAATTCAGCTATTAAATCTATCAGTTCATCCATCTGCTTACCTTCTTTAATAGCTTTGGCCACCTCTACCACCATAACACCTAAAGGGGCTGTTACAGTCTCAGAATCAATAACTCTGATATCAATATCCTCTAACATACTAGCAGCTAATCGAGCTGTTTTAATAGTTCCACTCATCTTCTCAGAAAAATGAAGTGATAAGATCTGATCATATTCTTCAGCCAAAAATTTATATAAATCTAGAAATTTACCAATAGGTGGCTGTGATGTTGTAGGCACTTCATTACTTTCTTCTAGCCTATCTAAAAACTCTTCTCTACTAATATCAATACCATCCTCATACTCATCTCCATCTAATCTAACCTTTAAAGGAATTACGTTAATATTATACTTTTCTATAAATTTCGATGGTAAATCTGCTGTACTGTCTGTTACAACTGCTATCTTACCCATCACTGACCACTCCTACTCCACAGAAATAATATAATAATAAATAGGTTGATATCCATCATAGATTTCAATATCAAAATCTTCATATACCTCTTCTAAATTATGTATCAATTCCTTCTTATCTTCAGAAGATACTTCTTCTCCTACGTAAATAGTAATTAAAGAATCATCAGCTTCAACCATATCCTCTAATAAATCTAATGCTGCTTGATTGTAATGGGAAGATACAACCTCTATATTCCCCTCTATCAAGCCCAAGATATCACCTTTATTAATCTCTAACTCATTAATCTTAGTATCTCTAACAGCATAAGTAATCTCTCCAGTCTTAACAAAATCTACCTCTTTTTTCATCTCTGTAGTAACTTCTTGCAGGTCGCCTTCTGGATTAAAGACCATCATTGCTGTCACACCTTGAGGAATAGTCCTAGTTGGAATAACCTCAATCTCTTTATCTGTTAACTCTTTGACCTGCTCAGCAGTAGAGATAACATTCTTATTATTTGGCAAGATAATAACCTTATTGGTATTAATCTCCTCTACAGACTCTAATAGGTCTTGAATACTTGGATTCATGGATTGTCCACCTAAGAGTACATTAGCAACTCCAAGCTTCTTGAAGATAACTTCTAATCCTTCTCCAGCAGCTACAGCTAAAACTCCTATTCCACCTACTACTTTCTGCTCTTCACTAACATCTACTTGTTCTGCCTCAATCTCTTTTCTTAACCTCTCCTCATGCTGTTCAGACATATTCTCAATCTTAATCCTAGTTAACTGTCCATACTTTAATCCTTCTTCTAATACTGATCCTGGATGCCCTGCATGAACATGAACCTTTAGAATATCACCAGATTTAACAGCAATAATAGAGTCACCATACTCACTTAATATCTCTTTAAATTCATTAGCCTCGACTCTAGCATTTTTAACAATAAATTCAGTACAATAACCAAACTCTTCTATTTGCGATAAATCTACCTTTGTATTAGATTTTGCTCCAACTTGCTCTCTTATAATAATTGAATTGTCAGAGCTTAGACCTTGTAATAGCCCAGTTAAAAACATTTGATAGCCCTTACCACCAGCATCTACTACATCTGCTTCCTTTAAAGTATGTAATAGATTAGGTGTATTAGCTACAGACTTTTCTGCCTCCTTTACGACCTCTATCAAAAGTTCAACTACAGTCAACTCTGAAGCCAATTTTTTCGCTTTCTTCCCTACATCTTTAGCTACTGTTAGAATAGTTCCTTCTACAGGCTTCATTACGGCTTGATAAGCCTTATCAGACGCTTTTTGTAATCCATTTGCTAAGACTTCTGCTGTCAATAATTTAGCATTACCAATGCCATCAGCTAACCCTCTTAAAAGCTGGGATAAGATTACCCCAGAATTTCCCCTAGCCCCCATCAGTGCCCCCATTGCTAGTTTATTTGCTACAGCTCCTACTGAATCTTCAGTAGTAAACTCTATCTCCTCAATAGCATTTGATAAGGTCAAATACATATTAGTACCTGTATCTCCATCAGGAACAGGAAAGATATTTAAATCATTGATTTCATCTTCTACCTCTTTTAAAGTATTGGTTGCTACTAGTAGCATTTGTTTGAATTTAGCTGAATTTATTTGCTTTATATCCTTATTCAATGAATCAGGTAGCATTATTCACCCTCACTCCTTGTACATTAATGTTAACTTCTAAAACATTTACCCCTGTCATCTCTTCTAAAGTATATTTTACTCTATCAATTATATTATTAGCTACCTCTGAAATTTTTGTCCCATATTCTACTATAATATATAAATCCACACTTACTCCTTCTTCGGTAGTTTCTACTTCAACCCCTTTACTTAAATGATCATTTCCTAATAACTTTGCTAGACCATCTTGAATAGTCTTACCAGCCATACCTACCAATCCATAACATTCCATTGCAGCTAAACCCGCAATAATTGAAATAACTTCCTCAGATATTTTAACCATTCCTAACTCATTTGTCAACTCTTGCCCTGTTGTCATACTTTATTCCCCCTTGTTAAATCAATTATTTTGAATAAAATTATTTAATTCATTTAATAACATCTTTAAATCTAAATTGTTAGCCTTGGCTACTGTTTCTAAATCTTCATAGTCGGCAGCTAAACACTTAGCACATCCTAGACCATGAGCTACAAAAATTTGGTTAATCTCTGGATACTCCTGCAAAATTTTTAATACAGATGTCTCTTTACTAAGTTTCATGTTTGACCTCCTACCTGATTATTATTCAATAGAAGTCAATAAAATCCTTCTTTATAAGATAAAATACAAAATTAACCTTGCTACTTACCCACCTTTTATGTTAAAATGTTTAAGTGGTTCTAGCTAAAACATAAAAATATTGATATAGATTAAAGGAGGTGCAATAAATGGCAAGGATTTGTGAAATCTGTGGAAAAGGATCTAATACTGCTAATAGTGTTACTCGTAGAGGTAAGGCTAAAAAAGAAGGTGGAGTTGGTCGTAATGTAACTGGTATTGCAAAAAGAACTCAACGACCTAACCTACAAAAAGTTAAAGCTGTTGTTGATGGTACTACTAAAAAAATTAAGGTATGTACTTCTTGCTTAAAAGCAGGCAAGGTAGAAAGAGCATACTAATTCAATTAAAGCAAGGAGATTAATATTAATCTCCTTGCTTTTTTTAATTGATACCTTTTAGTACAAATTAAGAAAACTCTTTCTGCAACTCTTCCTCACTTAGAACTCTTTTAGCCAAACCATCCTTTATAGCCTTCTTAGCCACCTCTAAAGCCACCCTATTTACCACTTTTTTATTAAAGGGATTAGGAATAACATAATCAGCCGATAATTCATCTTCATCAATTAATTCTGCTATACCATAAGCAGCAGCAATCTTCATCTGTTCAGTAATCTCCCTTGCCTGTACCTTTAATGCACCTTTAAAGATACCTGGAAAAGCCAATACATTATTGACCTGATTTGGATAATCAGAACGACCAGTCCCTATTATTTTAGCACCTGCTTCTTTAGCTAAATCAGGATTTATCTCTGGAACAGGATTCGCCATAGCAAAAATAATCGCATCCTTAGCCATACTTTCAACCATATCCTTAGTCAATATATTAGGAGCTGAAACACCAATGAAGACGTCTCTACCAACGATTACCTCACCTAAGCTACCTCTCTTACCTTCTGGATTGGTTATCTCTGCTAACTCTTTTTGAATAGTGTTCATCTCTTTAACACCAGAAGCCAAAGCACCAAATTTATCAACTAAGATTATATCTTTAATTCCAACATTTAATAATAACCTAGCAATAGCCAATCCCGCTGCCCCTGCTCCATTGACTAACACCTTCAAATCCTCTAACTTTTTATCTACAGATTTAGCTGCATTAATCAATCCTGCTAAGACTACAATTGCTGTTCCATGTTGATCATCATGGAAGACAGGAATATCTAGCTCCTTCTTTAATCTTTCTTCAATCTCTATACAGCGTGGTGCTGAAATATCCTCTAAATTTATACCCCCAAAGGTAGGTTCTAATCTTTTCACAGTCTCTACTATCTCATCAACATCTTTAGTATTTAAACAGATAGGAAAAGCATCAACTCCAGCAAATTCCTTAAACAAGACTGCTTTCCCTTCCATAACTGGCATTGCAGCTTCTGGACCAATATCCCCCAATCCTAAAACAGCAGTTCCATCAGAAACAACTGCTACTAAGTTACCCTTTGCAGTATAATTATATACCTCTGATTTATCCTTAACAATCTCTAAACAAGGCTCAGCCACCCCAGGACTATAAGCCAAAGTTAAGTCTTCTCTATTCTTAACTTCTACTTTACTATTTACAGTTATCTTTCCCTGATTCTTCTTATGTAATAATAGTGCTTCTTCTTTTAGTGACACTTTCTACTCCCTCCTCCTATTTTACTCCTATTTTGAATTCTATATTTATTCAATGAATTCCTTTATTTATCTAGTATAAATTCATTATTTTTCAATAATTTATATAATAGTCACTAACCTATATATCTAGTAGTAGATTCACTATAAAATTAATTAAATGTACTCAATAGTTAACTTAAAAATATAATCGCACAAACGAAATAAACGATTATAATCCAAAAAATTGAGCTAAAATTTAAAATCAAATTAAGTTTTGACTAAATATCCTAATCAATAATAATCATAAGCAATTTTATTGCCAACTGAGTTAACTTTGCCACGAAGATTTTTCTACAGTTTTTTTGAGCAAAAAATTTTGGTAATAAATTTAAAAATAAACCCATAGGTCTAGTTATTTTTTGGTCCTAAAAATACTACATCTAAGGAAGTAGAATGAGGACACCCCATGGAAGCATTCTTGGAATAAATAGCATCTAATAATTTTGTTTATTTTTAAAAAATCAGAATATCATAATTTAACCCATATTGTTTTATATTTAAATTAATTTCTAAATTCATAAATCTACAAACTATTCTAATTGATAAAATAATAGGTGTAGAATAAATTCTACACCTATTATTTATTAAAAAATCAATAACTATAAATCTCTTCAGCAGTAAAGAAAAGTTCAATCTCTTTCATAGCACTACCATTAGAATCAGAAGCATGTATAATATTCCCTGAATCTAAATCTAAAGCTAAATCTCCTCTTATAGTCCCTGGTAAAGCCTTAAGAGGATCTGTATCTCCTACTAAATTTCTAACTGTCTTAATTGCTTCTGGACCGGAAATCACCATAGCAACTACTGGGGCTTGTGTGATATAAGATATTAATCTAGGAAGGAAACTCTTAGAGATATGCTGTTTATAATGCTCCTTAGCGAGTTCTTCATCTATCCAGACCATCTTCATCCCCTCAATCTTTAGCCCCTTATCTTCAAACCGTCCAATAACTTTAGCAATCTTTCTATTCACTACTGCATCAGGTTTAATAAGTACCAATGTCTGTTCCATTTTCATTCCCCCTATCAGTAATATATTATGTTCCTTGGTAATATTATACTACAATTATCATCCCATCTTCAAAGTTTTTTCATTCTAGAAAAATATTAATTAAATATAGAATAGGGATGGTAAAAACCACCCCTTATTAAAATTTTTATATTTAAATATTTTTTATGTTAAGTAAGTAGATTCAAAAGTATTATTAAGGAGCATAGTAAAATCTTATAATACTGTATAGTGTACTATTAATTATAAATTTCGATAATGATTACCCTCTAAAATAAGTTCTGTTGGAATTTCATCTAAAAAACGAGAAGGGGTCATAGATCGTGTTTCACCATAACGTTGTCTTTCCCTAGCATAAGTCATAAATAACCTATCAGCAGCCCTAGTCATAGCCACATAACACAGTCTTCTCTCCTCTTCTATCTCCTCTAACATACCAGTCTTAACACTTCTATAATGAGGAAATGTATCCTCTTCCATCCCAACTATAAAGATAACAGGAAATTCTAGCCCTTTAGAAGCATGAACAGTCATCATCTTGATTTGATTAGAGTTATTCATATCATCTTGATCAGATAAAAGCTTAAGGTCTCTAACAAAATCCTCCAAGTCTCTATCTTGATTCTTATTATAGTAATTCTCTGTTAAAGCCAAGAATTCAGCTAAATTATCTAATCTATTTAAAGCAGTCTCTGAGCCATCAAGCTCTAACATAGCCTGATATCCACTCACCTTCATAATCTTGTCCACCTTCTCTGGTAGAGTAATCCTTGACTCCTTTACTGTAATGACATCTTCTAAATCACGTCTAAATTGTTTTATCCTTTCTGCTGTCTTCTTGCCAATTCCTGATACTCCAGTAGGATCTTTCATAACATCAAACAGCCCCAAGCTATTATCCTCTTGAGAAAAACTGAATAAATTAAATTCAGGTACATACTTTTGAGCATGATTGATCAATTTATCCAGAGTCTTAGCTCCAATACCTCTTTTAGGTGCATTAACAATCCTCTTTAAGGCAATAGTATCTTGTGGATTAACAGCAACCTTTAAGTAACTGATAATATCTTTAATCTCCTTACGATCATAAAAGCCTAATCCTCCAACAATATGATAAGGTATCCTTCTTCTAATAAAAGCCTCTTCTAATACCCTCGATTGATGATTAGAACGATATAAGATAGCAACATCATTATAACTATAATTAGTAAACCTAATTAAATTATCAATTTCTTCTGCTACATAATCTGCTTCACCATATTCATTTAAAGCTTCACAGATAATAATCGGCTCTCCTTCATCCTTTTCAGTCCAAGCTTTCTTATCAAATTGGCGATAATTATTAGATATTAGAGCATTTGATGCTTCAATAATATTCTTTTTAGAGCGATAATTCTGTTCTAATTTAATAGTTTTACATTCAGGATAATCTTCATTAAAGTTTAATATGTTCTCCATATCTGCTCCACGGAACTTATAGATGCTTTGATAGTCATCTCCAACAACGAATATATTTTGATGCTTTCCTGCTAACATACTTGCCAGCTTATACTGGAAAGGAGATGTATCTTGATACTCATCAATCAAGATGTATTTGAATCTATCCTGATATCTTTTTAATATATCCTCATTGCTTTCAAATAATTCAATAGTCTTTCCAATCAAATCATTAAAATCAAAGGCATTATTATCCTTTAAAACCTCATTATATTTAAGATAAACATCACCAATATTCTGATAAAATTCTTCACTACCTCCACCAATCTCTAGATAATTGTTAATCAATTCTCTTTTTGACCACATATTCATTTTAGCCTTATTAATCATATTTAAGACAATTTTAGCATCATACTTCTCTTTATCTAAATTCATAGTTAATATAATATCGGAAACTAAATCTTTACTTTCATTTTGGTCATAAATGACAAATCCAGAATCATAACCTAAAGCTTTTATATTTTGACTAATAATTCTTACACAAACACTGTGAAAGGTTCCCATCCACATCCGTTTAGAGATGTCTCCAATTAACTCCTCAACCTTCCTCTTCATATCTTCAGCAGCCTTATTTGTAAAGGTTAATGTCAAAATATTATAAGGATCAACATCTTTATTAATTAGATAGGCTATCCTATAGGTTAAAGCTCTTGTCTTACCACTTCCTGCTCCTGCTAAGACCAATACTGGTCCTTCAGTTGTCTTTACTGCTTCTAATTGCTTAGCATTCAATGCTAAGGATAAATTCATAACTAACTCTCCTTTTTACTTGATTTACAAAAGAAAAAGTGAGTTTCATGAGAACTCACAACAAATAATAATTATATGTAATTATATTTTTTAACGCTTTATTATTATATAATATACTCATTCATAAATCAATAATGAAAAGATAAGTAAGGGTTATATTAAATAACTAACTCCTTAACTTTGATCCAATAAGCACAAGCTGAATTACCTTCTTTTCTAGGATGCCAACTCTTTAAAAGATTACAATATCCCCGTCTAGTCCGATAGTAACATGTAAAACAATTATTCTCTATAGCTCCTTTATCCAATTGATATTCTTTCGATTTATGATCCCATCTCTCTATTTTAAGATCACCTAGGTTCAACTCACCAACTATCTCTAAATATTTTGCCATATCACTTACAAAATCCCTATGCTCCAATCCTCCATTAATATCCTCATAAATAGATAACTGATTCTGCTCTGTTAACCAGACCTTTACCTTTAAGTACTCTTTATCATCAGGAATTACTTCACAGTACAGTTTAATAGAATCAGAATAGTCAAAATCAACAACTCCCAGCTTGTACAATTGACTCAAAACTGTAACAATTCTTTGACTTGATTCTTTCACTTCTGGATACTTTATCATCTAGTAAACCTCCTGAAATGTAGTTTATCTATAAGTACCATAATTAGTTTTAACAAATTTAAAGAAATTATTCATGAAATAAAAAATAACTTGTATTAATCCTCTATAGAATAAAAAGAGACAGCCTAGGCTGTCTCTTTTTCAGAATCAAATTCAATTTTAGGTAACAAACCTTTAATTTTAGCTATAATAGGATATAGCATATACAGAAAACAAGTATTCAACAATGCAGCAGGCAATACTACAGAAATAAATAAAACCATAAATGATTGTGGCAAAGCAACTATCAAGGAAGCAATACCTAAAAATATACTACCACTTATGATAGTACCTAAAGCACCAATAATCCCCAAACTAAACTTTTTCGATAAGTTAAAATACTTTCCTGACAACACTAAAGCCAATACAGCTAAAGCAGTAATAGGTTTGTCAATCATATTAGCCACTTGACCACCTGGAAAAGTTGTACTTAATGCAGAAATAATTCCAGCTACTAAACCAGATAATATTGTTAATTTCTTATCTTGATACAATAATACAACTATGAACAACATTAATAAACTCATATCTGGTTTCATTCCTGCTACCAAAGGAGGCATAATTTGATGTAAGACAAAGCCCCCTGCCAACAATAAACTTGATTCAATAACTTTTCTCAACTTCACTCTGCTCATCTCCTCTTAAAATTCTCTTCTCATCTAGTTTACTAATAGTATAACTAATTATTTACAGCAAATCAATAATTAATTTTTATGATAAGTCAAATTAATTTGTTATACTTAAAATTTAAAGTTTATATATCTTTTTTCTTTTATCATAATCATAGCTCCTTTAATAAATCTATTTATATAATTCTCTAATAGTTTTCTTATGTATACAATATATATTAACATTAATCTAATATTAATCATTAAAAAATAAGGTTTTAATAAAATTATTAATAATCTTATTTTTTAGAATCTATCAATTAATTTTATCCAATAAACCTTAATTCTGCTTTACTATTTAAAATTGTTATTACATTCATTGTCTCTCCTTCTAGTTCACAAACAAAAATCACACCTCTATGTTCTCTTATCTCTCTCTTTCCTTTGGCAAAGCCAATCAGTCGGCTTCTCTTTACACCTTCTACTATATTATGAATAGCCTTTTGACGACTAATTGCTTTTTGACGCTGTTGATACCTTTCAATAGCATGGTCAGTTGCATAAATATAATAATCCACATCTTCACCTCCTCTAAATCAAATAAACCTATTGCTATGTATATTCAAGAAATTATATGAATATAAGAAAATAACTGTACCAATAATAGGAATATAATATAATTCTTTGTAATTTATTTAAATTCCTTTATTTTCTTTACTTTAATAGTTAGAAATAA